>CAJOLO010000127.1 GCA_905235345.1 uncultured Lachnospiraceae bacterium | reverse complement strand
ATTGTGTTTATAATAATTCATGCAGTGGTCTTCTCTGCTTCTTCCTTGTGATCTCGAATACATCAAGCTTTGTAATCTCAATAAAATGTGTTGATATCTTGTCTTTGGCAAATTCACTTTTGAGACATTCAACCACCTTTTGTTTGTCATCCTCAGATTCCATATTGATAAAATCCACCATAATAATACCGGACAAATTGCGAAGACGTAACTGTCTTGCAGTCTCTTTAGCTGCCTCCAGATTAATCTTCAGGATATGAGCATCTCTGTTTTTCTTTCCGATGGATTTTCCGGTATTGACATCAACGACCACCATAGCCTCTGTGGGTTCTATCATAAGAAATCCACCTGACTTAAGCCAGACCTTTTTATTTAACAGCTTACTGATTTCCGTCTCCAAGCCGAGCAGCTTATAATACGGATAAGCTTTATCTTCATACACGGAAATATTCATCGAAATATTAGCAGTTCTGTAATACTGAATAAGATTATCATACACCTCTTCATTATCTGTCTTAATCTCCGTGACCCTGCCAATCCCATAGCTTTCCATGAGTGTAATATATTCAGGCTTATTACCATATAACAGCCCTGTCCTTCTCTTGTATGTTGCACATTCTATAAGCTTATCCATCTGTGAGGTAAGAGACGTAAGCTCAGCATATATATCGGAATCATCAGTATCTCCACAGGCAGTCCTTAAAACATATCCGTATTGCATGCATCTGCTCTTCACAGTGTCAGAACTTTCAAGAAGTGCTTTAAGTCTGTCTCTGGTTTCATTATCTGATATCTTTTTAGATATTCCAATCTTACCGGCATCCATATCAAGAGCAACATATTTTCCTGAAAGATTGATATTTCCGGTAACACGTGCCTGTTTCATCTTCTGTGGTTCCTGCTCCACCTGCACAAGAATAAGGTCATTTTCCGCAATCGATGAAAGTCCCTTTGGTAAGCTACGGTTAAGAACTAAGGCCGGCTTATCATCAAGAGGCAGATATCCAACATGCTCTCCATCCAAAGTAATAAATGCAGAATTGATATTCTTAACCTTCTTCTGTACTCTGCCAAGGTAGATGTTGCCAATCTGAACTCCTCCTGAAGATATCAGCGGATGACATTCCACAAGCTCATCCTCTTCATAAACAAGCAGAAAATCAATATTATTAAATTGGGTAATCACAACTCGATTCATATCGCAATTCCTTATATTTCAATATTTTTCGGCATCTCATCCGCAGTAAATACTAATAAATGTGAAGATTAACAATGGTTACCTTCAATCCTTGTCCCGGTTTCCAGCAAGGATACCAACTCACCCTTATCATTTTTCATATAGGTCTCCAACCTGTGAATCTGATAGTCGAATTTATTATAAGGCACCTTCGCCTCGTTGCAGAGTGCCTCTAACACAGATTCCGGTTTCAGATTATACTCACTTCCGGTTGCAAGATACATATATATACGGTCTTCAGAAAGGGAAAGTTTATAGATTCCCTTTTTGATATCCTCCACCTTTTCATTCTTCTTGGTCTTTCGGAATACCTCTATGGTCTCTTTATCAAGTAAATGCGGAACCTGGGATAATATAGCTTGTTTCATTGAATCGTCCGTTTCATCCCGTATCGTTATCATATAGTCCGATGCCGCAACAATAGACATAGCTTTTTTGGCTCCCTCCGGCAATAGGAATACGTCCTTAACAAATATGCCATCTACCATCTGTTCGTTTAACCGTCGAACAAACTCATCAGAGGAGATCAAACTATTGAACTGTGCATCAAAATACTCTCCCTCGCTGGTAACTCCAAGTGCCAGTGGTGCCGCAAAGGACATGAGCTGATGAGGTGAAAATCCTTGTGAATATGCAATATCTAAATCAGCACGTTTAACTGCTTTCTGGAAGAAACGCATGAGATCCAGGTGTCCGATATATTTGAGGACGCCCATCTTTGCATATTTAATTCGTACCTTGTATGTTTCTTCACTCATGAAGTGTTCCTCCCAATTCTGTAGATTAACTTTTTGATTACTGTTCTGTCCTCCAATAGTATTACACTAATGACTATCCCTCAATAGCATTACTTAATACAGGTTATACCGAACCGTTTCTTCTCTCAAAGCATACACCGCCTCCGAACTTTGCTGCTCCACAACCGGAACACTTCTCGCGGCAGTTCGGTGTCACAACCTCCTGTTTCGCTTTCTTCCACTCTGACAGAAGAAATTCCTTGGTTACGCCAATATCAATGAAATCCCAAGGGAACAACTCGTCTTCTCCGCGTTCTCTTGTGGTATAGAATTCCTTGTCAATACCATTCTTTTCAAATGCAGCCATCCATTTATCATTGTCAAAAAAGTCTGTCCATGCATCGAATATACAACCACTCTTGTAGGCATCATACAAGACCTTGGAAAGTCTGCGGTCACCTCTTGCAAACACTCCTTCAAGCACCGACACATAAGACTCATGATATGTATATCTGAGAGACTTTGCATTCAACTGCTGACGAAATGTATCCTTAACATGATGCGCCCGCTCGATATAAGTATCGGGATCGAGCATAGGTGCCCACTGGAATGGGGTAAACGGTTTCGGCACGAAAAATGAAGAAGACGCCGTTATGGAAATCTTGCCGTTTCTCTGATCTTTAGGTATATCATAATATGCTTCAGCAACCTTCTCACAGAGTGCCGGAATACCCTCTGCATCCTCCATAGTCTCCGTAGGAAGTCCAAGCATAAAATAGAACTTTACCTTGTTCCACCCACCGCGAAATGCCTGCATGGCTCCGGAAAGTATAACATCCTCGGTAAGACCTTTATTGATAACATCCCGAAGTCTCTGCGTTCCTGCCTCCGGTGCAAAGGTAAGAGAGCTTTTCTTGATATCCTGTACCTTCTTCATAACATCAAGTGAAAATGCATCAATACGAAGCGACGGCAGGGAAATATTCACATGCCGGTTTCCCATCTCATCAATCAGAAAATAAGTAAATTCTTTAAGACATTCATAGTCAGAAGAACTTAGAGAACTAAGAGAAATCTCCTCATGTCCTGTGGAGCGTATCATATCGACTGCATAATCTTTGATCAGATTCACATCCTTCTGTCTGGTAGGACGATAAATCATTCCCGCCTGGCAGAAACGACATCCCCTTATGCAGCCTCGCATAATCTCTAAGGTAACTCTGTCCTGCGTAACCTGAATATATGGTACAAGTGGCTTTTCCGGATAAGGCACAGAGTTAAAATCCATAACAACCTCTTTGGTAACGGTTCTCGGAACATCATCGTATATTGGGTCAAATGAAGCAAGTGTTCCGTCCTCATTGTAGCCTGCTTCGTACATGGAAGGCACATACATTCCGGGAATTTTAGAAATTGCGTGGAGAATATCCTCTCTGTCAGACCCGGTATTCTTCATACTCTTATAACAGGCGAACACATCATCATATCTTGTTTCTCCCTCGCCTATATAGAACACATCGAAAAAGTCGGCGATTGGTTCAGGATTATAGCTGCAGGGACCTCCTCCAATCACAATAGGATCATCTAAGGTACGCTCACTTGCATATATCGGAATATTCGAAAGATCAAGCACCTGCAATATATTGGTATAACACATCTCATATTGTAATGTAATTCCAAGAAAATCAAAATCCTTAACCGGTGATTGTGTCTCCAATGAAAACAGAGGGATATTCTTCTCCCTCATAATCTTATCAAGATCCGGCCATGGTGAATAGACACGTTCACAATATACATCTTCCCGACGATTAAACGTGTCATAAAGAATCTGAATCCCTAAGTGACTCATACCAATCTCATATACATCCGGAAAACACATACAAAATCTGATATCCACATCTTCCGGATTCTTTCTCACCATATTCACTTCATTTCCAATATATCTTGCCGGTTTCTCGATTCCCATAAGAATTTCGTCCGAAAGTGCCAGTTTACTCATTTACTCTTCCTTATCCAACCTTTAAATTAATTAATCACATTATCTTCTGCCTTATCCGGTAATTTATCTGCATCAATATATTCTCCCGCAACATCCTTAACCTTATGCCAGGCTGTCCTTACATAGCTCATGGTTTCTTTGACTGTATCGTTCTCATTTTCAAGCTTTGTAATCTCGGAATTCGCATCTCTCCATGCCATCTTTGCACCCTTTTTAATGTCCTGTCCTCCATAGATATAACATGAAAATAGCAGCACTGCAGCAAGGAACACCATTACCTTACCGAAAAATACCAGATTAGACAAAGTCGACGGTCTACGTCGCTTGGATATATTATTATCCTCTGTCACATCCTCATAATAATACACATAACCATTACCGTGATTCTTTCCTCGAACCTCAGTCACATTGGCATTATGTTGCTTTCTTAAGTAATCACGAATCTCATAATACCGGTCTTCCACGCACACCACTCCATATATTCCCTGATTAATGTCTGCATTTTATAATACAGCTAATATAATCAACCTGTTTATTGTAAATATATGAGAAAATGTGTAACATAATTCTAATCAATTGAAGTTTTACAAAAAGATTACTTATTGTCTAAAATATTCATAAATTAGGACAGTATTATTTCATTCATCAAAATCTTCATCATCAAAATCATCAAAGTCTTCAAAATCTTCGAAATCTTCATCTGATTTGATTTTCTTGTTTAAGAAAAACACAACGCCACCAACCACTGCCGCTACACAAGCCACCGTTAAAACTACTTTAATTACCTTCTTCATAATACATACCTTATTGTTAATTCTTAAAACTGTGAATAGGTGCCGGTATTCTTCCTCCCCTGTTGATAAATGCATCACAGCTATATTCATTTACCTTCATTATCGGAGCATATCCCAAAAGCCCGCCAAACTGCAATGTCTCTCCGGCCTTCTTGCCAACTGCAGGAATTACACGGACTGCCGTTGTCTTCTGATTCACCATACCGATAGCCATCTCATCTGCAATGATACCGGATATTGTTGTAGCTTTAGTATCACCAGGAATTGCAATCATATCAAGTCCAACCGAGCATACGCAAGTCATAGCCTCTAACTTCTCTAAGGTAAGTGCGCCCTCTGTAGCCGCATCGATCATTCTCTGATCCTCAGATACCGGAATAAATGCTCCCGAAAGTCCACCAACATAAGACGAAGCCATTACTCCGCCCTTCTTAACCTGATCGTTCAATAATGCAAGTGCAGCCGTTGTTCCGGGTGCACCCGCATATTCCAATCCAATCTCTTCTAAAATCTCACCTACGCTGTCACCGATTGCAGGAGTCGGAGCCAGGGAAAGATCAATAATACCAAAAGGAACACCAAGTCTCTTAGATGCCTCCTTTGCCACAAGCTGCCCAACTCTTGTAACCTTGAACGCAGTCTTCTTAATCGTCTCACAAAGTACTTCGAAGTTCTCTCCGCGAACTCCTTCCAAAGCACGTTTAACAACACCCGGACCTGATACACCGACATTAATAATCTTGTCAGCTTCGGTCACCCCGTGAAATGCACCTGCCATGAAGGGATTATCATCCGGTGCATTACAGAACACAACAAACTTGGCAGGACCGATACAATCCCTGTCAGCCGTAAGTTCAGCACTTTCCTTGACAATCTCACCGATAAGCTTGACCGCATCCATGTTAATTCCAGTCTTTGTTGAGCCGACATTAACACTGCTGCAGACATACTCAGTAACATTAAGTGCATCGGGAATTGATCTTATAAGTAACTCATCATATGGAGTCATTCCCTTTGATACAAGTGCCGAATATCCTCCGATAAAATTCACCCCGACAGTCTTTGCAGCCTCATCCAGAGTCTTTGCAAGTTCTACATAATCCGCAGATGACTTACAGCATGCACTTCCGACAATCGCAATAGGCGTGACGGAAATTCTCTTATTTACAATAGGTATACCATATTCAACTTCAAGCTCCTTACCGACCTTAACCAGATCCTTAGCCGATGCGGTAATCTTATCATAGACCTTGTCACATGTAGTCTTCAAATCAGATGTGCTGCAATCAAGCAGGGAAATACCCATTGTGATTGTACGCACATCAAGATTCTCTTCGCGTATCATGGCATTGGTCTCCATGACCTCGTTAATATTAATCATTATCTATGTCCTCCATTCAGGTTTAGTAAAATGCTCATTGTTCAGAGGCAGCTACAGTCTCTGTAATAACATATAGGTTATCCATAAAGTAAAGGATTATTACAATCTGTGCATCATATCAAAAATCTCTTCCTGCTGAAGTGTGATATTAACACCAATCTCGTCACCAATCTGTTTAAGTTCACCTGCAATCGTTGCAAAATCCTTGTCAGAATCCTGAATGTTCACTATCATTATCATATTGAACCAGTCGGAAACTATAGTCTGTGCAATATCTAAGATATTGATCTGATTACCTGCAAGATACTTGCACACATTATAAATGATACCTACCTTGTCTTTACCTACAACTGAAATAACTGTCTTTTTCATGTCTTAATATCTCCTTTTTATTGTAAATGTCAATCCAAATCGACATCCATTTATCCTACTACCGTTGCGTAAAAGCAACAAATATCAGCACTCTATAACCGGTGACCTGCCATACCTGTCTGCCACCATCATATTAAAATCCCTGACATCATTACTGTAAGGATTACCATACAGTTCACCCTTCACCGCTTCATATGCAAGCTCCGGATAATTATTATCTTTGGAAAGATGCCCAAGATATATTCCTTTTATATGATCATTAAGCAATTCTCTTATAAGCTGACCGCCCTTTTCATTGCATAAATGACCGTATTTACCTAAAATTCTCTGCTTAAGTTCATATGTATAGGGACCAACCTCCAACATTCTTATGTCATGATTCGCTTCAATCAGCATTGCATCCGCACCCGATAACGAATCAACAATATGATTGTCATAATCCCCCAGATCTGTTGCAATCGAAACTTTCTTATCACCGTCAGTTACTGTATAGCACACAGGATCTACAGCATCATGCCAGATACTTATAGGCTTGACCCACAAATCATCAATAGCAAAGCTTTTCTCCGGCTCAATTCCATGGAACAAAGAAAAATCCACCTTGCCAAGTCCCTTGTACCTGCTTACAGCCTCCAAGGTCTTCGCCGTACCGTAGACCGGGATTCCATACTTTCTAAGCAAAACCCCAAGTCCCTGAATGTGATCGGAATGCTCATGTGTTATCAGTATTCCATTGATCTCCTCCGGCTTAACATCCATATCATTAAGAGCCGTGACAACCTTCTTCATGCTCACTCCGGCATCAATTAATATATTGGTGTGATCCGAGCCCACGTATATACAATTGCCACTGCTTCCGCTATATAAACTGCATAATCTCATATTAACATTCAACATAATATTACTGCATCATATGTATATTTTGATAAATGCCCTGTAATTCTCATGTTACCTTTCTTCTTGTATGTATTTAATCATGACTAACCAAACTGTCATAAAAATAAGCAGATGTGAACTACCCTTTGTCTAAAACCAGTGGGATTGCGGTAGCCTTATTTCAAAACCATATATCATGTTTTTGAAATCTATTTATTATACCATATCTTGTATTATTGTTTCAACACAATATTTTAACAGATTTATAATGATTTACGTTGTGTTTCTTATAAATATCCATAAAATATACATAATTATGTACAAAATTACATATTTAAGAATAAAAATTCATAATAAAGATCAAATATACATAATTTTATTACGTTTTTACATTGATATTTATAATTTTATTCTCTACAATTGTACTATCAGATACGCATCCGAAATATCAATTTTGGAGGAATAACATATATATGGATACTAATGAAAACGATAGCACAGTGATGGACGATCTCCCGACAGGTAAGATACGCTATACCATGAGAAACGATTATATGTTCAAGGCAGTATTGCAGAAGAACAGGAATGCTTTGAAAGGGTTGTTAGCTGCATTGCTATATATACCGGCTGAGAATATAGTTGATATCGAGGTTATGAATCCTATCGAAGTTGATGATAAGACGTGCATTCTGGATCTAAAATTAATGCTTAACAATAATACGATAATTAATATCGAATTGCAGGTGGCATATTTTGAAGACTGGGCACAAAGATCACTGATATATCAAGCAGGGCAGAAATGAAGGTCGGAAAGAAGGCCGGGAAGAAAATTTAATTGAGATAATCTGCAAGAAACTTGTAAAAGGAAAGAGCTTAGAAGATATAGCAGATGATCTGGAAGAAAATATTGATGATATAAGACCTATGTATGAAGCTGCGGTTGCATTTTCTCCTGATTATAATGTGGAAAAGGTGTTCGAAGCATATAGGAAAAAATAAAGAATCCCGGTAATCGGGTTTGTCAGAGTTTGTCAGGGTTTGTCAAGGAAAACGTCTATAAGGGGTTTCACTTATAGACGTTTCCTTTATTTTTAAATATTATATAACTATTTTGTTATCCTCTGCTTCTTTCCCTTGATACCTCTTGCTTTTAATATCTTCTTATAGGATTTCAGCTTGCTCTTAGGTACCTTGACTTTCGCCTTGGCATGTATCCCCTTAAATGCATTCGCCTTGATCTCTGTTACCTTATATTTCTTTCCTCCGATCGTGACTGTTGAAGGTACATCCAATTATATATTCCCACACCATAACAATCAATAGAAATAATTCACAAGACTCATTTTTTCACAACTTGAACATTCATCCTTGGCTCCATCTGATGATCCAGCATAACACGTATACTCTCCGGAAGCTTATCTTTAAAATCAACTGTATTTCCCGAAAGAACCGTCTCACCCGAAAGTACACGGTCAACAATAGCCTTAATGTCCGGATATTCCACACATTCCAAAACCAGTCTGCTATCCTCCATAAAGAATAATTTTATCAGTCTGCTGTAACCGGTGTCAGGAAATACGATATCAAGCATCAGTACATTTCTGCCATCCTCATCCTTTGCTATATGTGCTTTACATGCAACCGGTCTTACATCATCGCCAAACCCCTTCATTTCGTGACGAAATACGCCAATGCCGAAGTTAAAATCCAGATGTTCCCTCTTTGGTTGTACTTTTTCTGTATTTTCCGTAACATATTGGGAGTTGTCAGTTTCAGCTTTATTATCCGAAACATTCTTCTTATCATTTCCGGTCTTTGCTTTATAAAATCCAATCTTTATTGTATCCTCATCAACAATCTTTACAGCCATCTCATTAACATGATACGGTGGATACATATACATACTCTGCATAAGATACGGAAACAGCTTAATACTTCCATTTTCAATTCTAAGCCTCTTATAGTCAAGCTTACCGATACAGCTTCTTATTCTCTCTGCATCCTCATATAGAACAGTATCCTTTTCGTATAAATTAACCATATTAATAAGTCTTCTGTAATTAATTCTCTCCTTAACTGCAAAATCCGTAACATAAAGTTCTTCCATCCCGATATATGATAATATGGATCTTGTAAGTTTTGATTCCGGAAACATCTTATCACTGTGCGCATTGACTGCAACAATCATACGCCTGTTCTCATCAATAATAACATGCTGGCCATACATACCGCTAAGCATATACAGGCCGCTACGATTTTCTCTTCCTTTTATTGACGGCAGGTGCCATATCTGATATCCGTACCCCGTCGACAAGTTGTCTGTATCCTGAGGCACATTGATATTCTTCATTTTTCTTATAAATGAAGGATGAATTAGCTGTCTTCCGTGAAAGCTTCCGTCATTTAGCAGAAACATTCCAACCTTTAGCATACCCTCCAGTGAAATATGAAGCCCCCAGCCTGCACGTTCCAGGCCTTTAGGACACAGCTCCCATTTTATATCTGTTATTCCCAGAGGAATAAAAAGACGGGGTGTAAGATAATCCATAAGACAATAGCCTGTAGCTTTCTTAACTATAGCTCCTAACATATAGGTGTTAATGCTGTTATATATGAAACGGCTTCCCGGATTTTCCGAACAATCAGTCATAATAAACGCTTTGCACCAATCTTCCTCCGTAACGCTTATAAGTTCATTGGTCTTTGAACAGCTTGTCATGGTAAGCAGATGTTCTACCGTAATCTCTCTTACACGCTTGGGAACAAGTTTTCCGTCATACTCCGGGAAAAATGAGATAACCTTATCATCAAGCGATAACTTATCCTCCGACAAAGCGAACATGACCGCAATACCGGTAACCGTCTTACAGCTTGAATTGGTAATGTGCGGAACAGCCTCACTGTAGGGCGGTCGATAGCAGGTAAGCAGAACATCCTCCCCTCTTGCAATTGCGATACCATCAACTCCGCAGCTTTTATCCTCCATAAGCTTATTTAAGAATTTATATGTTATACCGGCGTTAATATCAAGCTTTAAAGACGAAAGTTTATTCAATGCAACATGCTCTTTGTTGTCAATGTAATTATACTCCATCTTGGGGAAATAAGTCTTTTCAGTATCCTGATAGTTGGAAATCAGTCTGGATATGTAATTAACTCCGTAAAATTGTCTTGGAATATTCATGCTGTTCCTCACTTCAACAAAAATTCATAGAACCAATATATATATCCTGAAAATGCTCATAATCAGCCAGTTCAAAGGATGTGGTTCTCGTTCGTATATTTTCACATTTTTCAAGAAAAGTACTATCTGCTTTATCGTATAAAGCTTTAGCTTCCAATATATATTTCTTTGCTCCCATAAGCGACGTATTACCAACAACACTTATCTTTTCTTTGAATTCCACGGGCAACATCCCGGTTATAAATGCATCTCTGACATCAAGATAGAAACCAAGTCCGCCGCTGATATACACATTTTGTATATTATCATATCCAATATTCGCCTTTTTTATCAGACATATTATCCCTGCATATATAGCAGCCTTTGCCATCTGAAAACGCCTGACATTGTCCTGTTTAACCGTAAAATCTTTATCAATCTCAATCCCTTTCTCAAAGAAAGGCTCTTTGATAAGTCCTGTTTCATCGATAAGCTTCCTTTTAACGCAGGCAGCTATAGCATGAATACTCTCACTGCCATAAACCGCTCCCTTAACCCCATGGTCGAATACCGTACCACAGGCGGTAGAGGTTGCATATCCATAATCTTTATTAAGAAGCAGTAATTCTCCATTGGTTCCAAGGTCTATAAGCAAATCGTAGCTTTCATCATTACCTATATCAAGACCGACCGCCCCCGAAAGTATATCAGCACCGACGAATGCGGATATGCCCGGCAGGTAAATCTTTGTAACAGATTTTCCGATATTTTCAGAATTTTCTTTCTCAGGAGTTCTTGTCGGATGTATTGATTCCGTCTCTTCGTAATAATCCAGTGTTACAGGCTTGAATGGTGCCTTGGACAAACCCACTACGGAAAGTCCTCTCATTATATGCAGCATTGTTGTATTTCCGCTGTAACATATAAGAGATATATCATCATAGCTTTCACCAAGCCTTCTGTATAGTTCACTATCAAGATCACATATAAGCATATCCGACAGCCTGTTAGTCATTTTCGGTTCATCAATACAATGCTTTATCCTTGTAATTATATCGGCACCATATAGTACCTGCGGGTTAGGAAAATTAAATGAAATAATCTCCTCCCTATTCACCATATCAACACAGGAAACACCGATGGTTGTAGAACCGACATCTACCGCAACACCTATAGTTGTAGAACCTGCTTCT
>CAJOLO010000126.1 GCA_905235345.1 uncultured Lachnospiraceae bacterium | reverse complement strand
TCATTGCTCCTTGTCACGAACTTGGTCATTGCCTCAGGCTCAAGCGGTGCATGTGCAAGCAATGCAAGATCGTATAACTGCTCACATACCAATCCGGTCTTGTCGCCGTCAGGGTTATCAAGGATGTACTGTACAAGCTGATTGTTCGCATTTAATACGAGGGTAAGAGAGTCGCTTCCACCGAACATGGCAGGGTCTAAGCCGTCCATTGCATACATCTTCATCATATCCTGCATTCTTCTTGTCTCTTCAGGGAGTGTTATCATTGAAGAGATAGCAGCATTCTTAAGTTTTTCGACCTTAATCGTAAGCTTCTCATTGTCAAGAGCCTTCTTGAAGATTTCCGTAAGCTTATCGGTTGTATCCTTAAGCTCCTCCTCTGAAACCTCCTCCTTGAAGGTATTGGTGATATCTGAGTCGATTCTGGTAAAATGAACTCCTTCATGTTTCTGTTCCTGATGTGTGATGAAAGGATTGTCAATGTTGTGATCAAGTACAACCGCATCAATTCCCTGCTCACGGAACATATTGATATATTGTGACTGGGTCTTTTCATTGTCTGTGTAGAATACGGTGTTCTCGTATTTATCCTTGGCTGCTTCTAAATAATCCGGGAGAGTGAGGTACTTGCCATCAATATTCTTATAGAGGATGTACTCGTTCATCTTCGCTTCGAACTTATCATCCTTTAAACAGCCGAACTTGATGAATGGTGAGAGGTCATCCCAGTATTTCTCATAACTCTCGCGGTCGGTCTTGCACATTCCTGAAAGCTTGTCTGCAACCTTCTTGGTAATATAGTCGGAAATCTTCTTTACAAAACCGTCGTTCTGTAATGCACTTCTTGATACATTAAGAGGAAGGTCAGGACAATCGATAACACCCTTAAGTAACAACAGGAATTCCGGAATTACTTCCTTGATATTATCTGCAATAAATACCTGGTTGTTATATAACTTGATGGTTCCCTCCAATGTATCATACTCTGTATTGAGCTTAGGAAAGTAGAGGATACCCTTTAAGTTAAACGGATAATCCATGTTCAGATGTATCCAGAACAGAGGCTCCTTAAAGTCTAAGAATACCTTTCTGTAGAATTCCCTGTATTCCTCATCGGTACAGTCATTAGGATGTTTTGTCCATAGAGGATGGATATCGTTGATAGGCTTCTCTACGGAATCATCCTCGTCTTCATCGAATTCATCGAAATCCTCGTCTTCATCAGACTCATCACTTTCAGAAGCTTCGGTAGCTATATCTTTGTTGTCTGTTTTCTCTGTATCTTCATCGGAAGCTGCGGCAGCTTTGCTTTCATCAGTTGCGTTATCTTTGTCAGCTTTCTTTTTGCCGGATTTCTTCTTCTTTTTCTTATCTTCCTTATCATCGGTAGCTGTTGAATCAACTACATCAGGCTTCTCTTCTTTAGCCGCATCAGCATTGGTGAAGTATATCTCTTCTGGCATGAATGAGCAGTATTTCTCAAGAACTTCTTTTACGCGGTATTCATTTGCAAACTCATAGCAGTCCTCGTTGAGATAAAGAGTGATCTCTGTACCGTGTTCGGTTCTGTCACCTTCGGACATTGTATAGTCTGTGCCGCCGTCGCACTCCCAGAATACCGGCTCGGCACCATCTTTATAAGATAAGCTGCTGATAGTAACCTTATCTGCTACCATGAATGTAGAATAGAAACCGAGACCGAAATGACCGATGATCTGGTCATCAGTTGCTTTGTCTTTATACTTATTAAGGAAATCAGTAGCACCGGAAAATGCTATCTGATTGATGTACTCATTGACCTCGTCAGCCGTCATACCGATACCGTTATCGATAAATGTAAGAGTCTTGTCCTTGGCACTTGCTATAACGTCTATACGATACTTGTAGTCCTCCGGCTCGTTATACTCTCCGATAAGAGCTAATTTTCTTAACTTGGTCACTGCATCACATGCATTGGAAATTACCTCACGTACAAAAATATCGTGGTCAGAGTAGAGCCATTTCTTGATTATCGGGAATATGTTATCACTGTTGATTGATAAGCTTCCTTTTGTCTTTGCCATATTGTTGCATCTCCTTTTATATATTATTTATTGTAGGTGACTGCAAAACTTATTAATATTGTATATTGGATTGTACAATTCTGAAGATATAAACAAGAGTTTAGCAATTACCTTATTGTATCTGCGGGGCTAAGAACGGTTATTATGTTGGTCTCGCAAATGTTTAATATGTATTGTAGTATCATAAAAGGAAAAAG
Source organism: uncultured Lachnospiraceae bacterium (assembly GCA_905235345.1). Taxonomy (GTDB): domain Bacteria; phylum Bacillota; class Clostridia; order Lachnospirales; family Lachnospiraceae; genus CAG-590. Next base: position 2,640 of record CAJOLO010000126.1, on the reverse strand, counting down.
TCAAGAGAAATTAGCACTCATTTTAAGCGAGTGCTAATAATCCGTATATTCTTTAATAAAAACGTCAATCTCAATGTAAAAACGTTATCTGAAATATGTGTTGAATTTAATGATAGGATTATGTATATTGTATATGAGAATGAGATGTTCCGGCTTTTCTTTCCTTACTGGTTACACAGTGAAGTCCCAACCGGGAAGAGGGGATTGGACGTCAAGGTATCGTTCTGCAAGAAGAGCTGCATTGTCGGCACATTCCAAGTGTCTTTTTGGTAAAAGCTCACAAAACATGCGTTCCCTAACCAAACGGCTAGGGACAAACAAAGCGATCAGGTGTATGATAATATTTATTACGAAGTCAAATTAAAAAGGAGGAGTGCAGAAATGCAGAGGAAAATCATTAAGGAGACAAATAATATTGATTTAAAAAGAAAGATGTTAAGAATTCTGTCGGCGTTTGTAGTTATAGTGGCAATCCTTGTGTTCTCGCCAATCACGGCAAGGGCGGCGGGGCGGCGTACACCAACGCCTACAACAGGTAATTGTGGTGCAAAAGGAGATAATGTGACGTATTCATATGATGAAGAAAAACAAATACTGACCATTTCCGGCAGCGGGAAGATGAAGGATTATGATTATGATGATCTCTCACCCTTTTGTAATTTGGGTTCTCTTGCTCACGTTGAGATTGAGTCCGGCGTGGAAAGTGTAGGGGCATACGCATTTTATAGCTGCTATAATTTAGAGGATGTCAGGATAGCGGACACTGTAACAAGCGTAGGAGAACATGCGTTTTATTTCTGCCAAAAACTAAGTAAGGTTGAGTTAACGGATTATGTAACAAGCATAGGTGTAGGTGCGTTTATGGACTGCAAGTCGCTAAAAAATCTCAATCTTCCGAAAAAACTGAAAAAGATAGATAGAAATACGTTCTATAATTGTGAATATCTTACAAGTATCGATATACCGGACAGTGTGACAAGCATAGGCGTTGAAGCATTTTTAAATACTGGTCTTATAAGCGTTAAGATACCCGATAAAGTAACGATCATAGAACAGGACGTATTTATGGATTGTGAGAACCTTACAAACGTCACGATAAATGGGGATGTAACAAGTATAGGGAATCAAGCGTTTCAAAATTGTAATAGACTTGAGTACTTATTGATACCGGATAGCGTAACAAGCATAGGGGAGTCTGCGTTTAAAAACTCAGGTCTTACGAGTGTGACGATACCGGGCAGTGTTAAAAGCATAGGGACAGATGCTTTTCTTGATTGTTCCGGTCTTAAGAATGTCAGCATACCGAACAGTGTAAACAGTATAGGAGATTATGCATTTGGGTTTAACTACTCGGATTCCAAATATGAATTGATTCCGGATTTTGTCATTTCCTGCAATCAGGGATCTGCGGCTGAAGCATATGTCAAAAAACACGGAGTGAAATTCGAGATCACATTGTCTTCATTACCTCCTACGGGTACGGATTTTACTTATAACGGCAGCGTCCTGACTGGCGTGCCGCAAGAAGAATATTATACGATTACGGATAATACCGGGGTGAATGCGGGAGCTTACACTGCTGCGATCACACTGAAGGAAGGTTACAGATGGCCTGATGGGACATCTTCAAAGAAAATGGTAGAATGGACGATCAAGCCCGCTTCGATTTCCTCCGCGGCGGTAGAGATTGCTGATCAGACTTATACAGGTAAGCCCCTTGCTCCGCAGCCTACGGTAAAGATTGCAGATAAGACTTTAATAAAGAATACGGATTATACGGTTTCTTATAGTGATAATACCAATGTCGGAGAGGCAACGGTCACCATCACCGGAAGCGGCAATTATAACGGAACGAAGATGGCGAATTTCACGATTGCAGAAGGGAAAACGCCTTCGTCCGAAGATCCAACACCAACACCGAATCCGACACCAACGCCGGATCCGACACAAACACCTGGAACACAAACCCAGAACCCCGGAGAAACACCCCGGAATCAGGGAACAACAGATTCATCTGCCACAGAGGTTAAGACCGGAGATACCGTTAATGACGATAATACGAATGCATCTTATGTGATTACATCAACTGAAACGAATAATGAGACTGTTGCTTATGTATCGACAACCAATAATACTGCTTCTACATTGACCGTACCGGATACTGTTATGGTCAGTGGAAAGAACTACAAGGTAACAGAGATAAAGGCTAATGCATTTAAGAATAACAAGAAGCTTAAGAAGGTCACAATTGGTAAGAATATCGAGAGGATTGGCAAGAATGCATTTTCCGGATGTAAGAACTTAAAGAATGTAAACATTAAGACTGTTAAGCTTACAAAGAAGACAGTCGGAGCTAATGCATTTAAGGGTATTCATGATAAGGCAAAGGTTAAGGTACCTAAGAGTAAGCTGAAAGATTATAAGACGATTCTGAAGGCAAGAGGTATCAAGGGAAAGAACCGGAAGATAACAAAATAAGTATTAAGGTATATACACACAATAATCACAAGGGCTGTTGTCTGTTAAGGATAGCAGCCCTTGTGATATGGGTAAATGGTATCTGTATGCCAATCTTCAAAATATGCCATTCTAGTTATTATGGTATTGCACCGCAAAAATCATCATGTTATAATCAATTCT
>CAJOLO010000125.1 GCA_905235345.1 uncultured Lachnospiraceae bacterium | reverse complement strand
CAAGGCAGACATATTATAATCCGAATCTGTTCGCATCATTTCACAAAAGTAATAACAAACCACGTATATTTTCCCACTTCACTTCGTACCTTAATGCTTCCGCCCATTCCTTCCACGATTGATTTCGTAAGTGACAATCCAATTCCCACGCTGTTCGGATTCACCGCATGATTCACACGATAAAAACGCTTGAATATATTGGGAAGCTCTGCCTCCTCAATTCCCATACCTTCATCCTTAACATATATCCTGCAATATGCCCCGGTATCCTCAACTTCAATGCAAATCTCTTTACCTTCATCCGAATAATCCGATGCATTTTTTATGAGATTGATAAGTGCCTCCGTAAGCCAATCTCCATCACATACCAGCATGACATCCTCACCACAATCAATGTAATATTTCTGTTCTCTTTCCTGCAGAAGAAATCTCACGCTGTCACCTGCCTGCTCCAGAATATCACAAAGACGGTGTTCTTTCCGTTGAAACTGAATCGCCCCCGCCTCGATACGTGCAAGCTTCAGCATAGAAAGTACCATCCATTCCATACGCGAAAGCTGATTCGATGCCTCGTTAAGTATCTGTTTTACTTTCTCAGGTTCCGTAACCTTATCGTCCAGCAGAAGGTCTATAAACACATTCAACGACGCCAGAGGAGTCTTTAACTGATGGGATATATCAGATATGATATCCCGAAGGAATATCTTCTCATTTAATTCCCTGTCACGACCTTCCTTAAGAATTCCCACCATTTGATAAAGCTTGGTATATAGCATCCCTATGGTACCCTCTTTGTACTCCTCCTTAGGAAGCTCTTTTCCCGTATTGATAACATCATCCATAATCTGTGATACATCTTCCATACCACTAAGAATATGACTGTAATTAATGTATATACCGACATACATCACCAATAGCAATAATGCAACTATACCCAGAAGAGCTGCATTCTTTTCCGTAAACTCTCCATACAGTAAATAACTGGCCGTATAATACACAATAAGAGCACATAAAGACATTACTATATACATGATTCGAAAGCGATTTCTCTCATAGCTGTTTTTCAAATTATCAATTACCTCCCATCCCGTTAAAGCGATATCCTACTCCCCTTACCGTCTCTATGAACACTGCATCCTCGCCCAGTTTTGTACGCAGTCGCTTCATATACACAGACAAGGTATTATCATCAATAAAGTTATCTTCGGTATCATATAATCGTTCCAGAAGCTGTGTTCTGGTAAGAACCATTCCATCATGCAGAATCAATTCTCTTAAAAGCCTTAATTCACTCGGAGTACAATCGACATTACTTCCATCACAATACAGCATAAATCTGCTTTCGCTAAATTCATGTCTTCCAAAATATACGCTGTCTTTTTTTACTAAACCATCATCTGCAGATATATTCGTATCATCCTTTTTCACAGCCAGACAGCTTGCACTTCGTCTTAGATTCGCTGCAATCCTTGAGAGAAGTTCCTTAACTCTGTATGGTTTTGTTACATAATCATCTGCTCCAAGCTCCAGCCCCTGAACAATATTAGCCTCTTCTCCCACTGCCGTCAGGAATATGATCGGAACGAGGTTTCCCCGGTTTCTAATCTCTCTGCACAGATCATATCCATTCCCATCCGGCAGCATAACATCAAGCAATACCAGATCCGGTGATTCGTTATCAAGCGCAATTCGCGCCTCTTTTACATCTCCTGCGCACACAACCTGATACCCTTCTGCCTGAAGTGCATATTCAGTTCCCATAGCCAGCGCATAATCATCCTCTACCAGCAATATCTTCTCTTTCATAAACCTCCATATAATTAATTTCCAATAAGTCCATGAATACCACATAATGTTACTGGTCTTTTCAGATTTTGTCAATTATTTCCGTCATATCAGTCATAGATATAAGTTTATCCCAGCTTTAAATGTATAAAAAAAGATTTTATTCAAATAATAACCAATATAAACTCAATTTTATAAAAATCAAGGCTTATGATAATATGCCGAATTGTTTTCAAGGAGCGACCATGAACGACACCATATACATCAAAGTTCCGGAATGTATCGAGGTAACCGATCCCAAGGTACAGTTTTCGGATTTTCTTACCATATATTGCAAGAACAGAAAGACAGAAAACGCTGTCAGAGCAATGCATTTTTTCACATTTGAAAAAGACGGCCAGATAGTTGTATCAATACTAAAGATCATTGAGATGATCAATGAGAAATATCCCGATATTGAGATTGTCAATTTGGGAGAAGATGATTTTATTATTGAATACACGACAAAGGCAACTCATAAAAAAATAAAAGAATTTCTATCCACAATGTTTATATGTCTTGTGGCATTCTTCGGCGGCGGATATGCTATCATGGCGTATAACACAGATGTCGGTGCAAAGGAATTGTTCGTCTATCTTTCCATGCTGTTTCTTGGAAATGCAAAACAGGGTGTGGCGCTGCTCTCCATCTTCTATGCTATCGGCTTAACCCTCGGGATCATAATGTTCTTCAACCATATCGGTAATAAGAAGCTTACAAAGGATCCTACTCCTTTAGAGATTCAGATGCGGCTATACGAACAGGACATCAGCACAACCGTCATCAAAGATGTCAGCAGGCGTCAGGAAAGTATAGATGTGAAGTAAAGAAAGGACACTGAGAATATGAATGCTCTGCGATATACTCTTCTAATTATTATGGGATTGTCAGCCGGACTTATTACTGCTGCGGCTTATGTTGCATTTATTTCCATGCTGGGTATAATACCGAAATTCGCCGCCAAGACCAAAACCGCCGGGGAATGTATCCTATATGAAAACTGTCTGATCTTCGGTATCTTATATGCTACCTTTTTACAGTTCTTCGCCTCATATTCTACCGCCGGAATCTCTGCTCCGGCGTTACCGTCTGCTGCAATCGGTACAGCATTACTAATCGTAACAGGTCTTTTCGGTGGAGTATATGTTGGATTTCTGATTGGAGGACTATCTGAGGTACTTAACACTATTCCCATATATGCAAGATTAACTCATATTGAAAAAAGACTGCCGCTTGCAATATATTCATTGGCATTGGGTAAGGGACTGTTCATTCTGATACAGTTTCTGCTATTAGATGCATAGTAACTGTTCAGGCAGCCTCTCCCATTTACTGCAAAAGATGTACGAAATGTATATTTTACAATGCAACAGGCATACCGTAATATGCATCAGCACCGTGCCTGTTGCGCATCTACTAAGCATAGTAAAATAGATACGATGCATAAATGAATAAATATATAACATACTAATAACAGTCAGCTAGTCAAGACATAAACACATGAGGCATTCTAGGGCTGTCTCTCTTGACTAAAGTCACGAGTGTTAGCCCGACAAGAATTAAATTTCAGGAGGAACACATATATGGAGCAACAATTAAGCAATGAAGAATATAACGAATATGTCGAACAGGTTACGCCGAAATACAATGTCTTTAAGAACTGTTTTAACGCATTCTGGGTAGGTGGCGCTATATGTGTCTATGGAGAACTGATATTTCAGTTTTTCAAGACCCGTCTCGGTCTCCCGGAAGCTGATGCGGCAAGCTATGAGTCCATGCTTCTTGTCCTTACAAGCGTTATTCTCACCGGACTTAATGCATACGGACACATCGCCCGTTTCGCCGGTGCAGGAGCACTTGTACCTATCACGGGATTTGCCAATTCAGTTGCGGCACCTGCTATTGAATATCAGAAAGAGGGACAGGTATTCGGAATCGGTGTTAAGATATTCACCATCGCCGGTCCGGTCATTCTTTACGGAATATTCACAAGCTGGATTCTGGGAATCGGTTATTTCTTCGGAAAAATGTGGGGACTGTGGTAAATACCGCAATCCCCATTCATCAGTTCTCCTCTTCAATATGCTCCTGTCCCATCGCAATTATCGTTCTGACATGCTCATCTGCCAGTGAGTAGAATATTGACTTTCCCTCTCTTCTCGTCTTAACCAGCTTATTCTGCTTGAGAATCCTAAGCTGATGGGAAATTGCTGACTGGTTCATATTAAGCAGTGCTGCCAGATCACACACACATACCTCTGCCTGCAACAATACATAAAGTATTCTTATTCTTGTAGAATCTCCGAACACCTTGAAAAGCTCCGCAAGATCGTATAACTCTGTCTCCTCCGGCATTGTCTCATTAACAATCTTTAAAAGATCCGGATGAACCTCTGTAACGTCACATCCTATCTCTATATTCTTAGCCATAATCCGTACCTCATTTCTTTAAATTTCATTAAGCAATTGCGAAACTCCTTATTATACTTGAATCTATTGTGCATATTATATAGATTCCATAAGCAGACCTTGGCGCAGGCGTTGGTACTTAATGAGTGTGAAACACGAATTTAGTACCATTACGCCGGAGACGGAGTGCAAACGTGTCTGCGATGGAACTATATAATATGCACAATTAGGAAGATGTAAATCGGAGTTTCGCAAGTACATATTAGATTCCATTATATATTCTTAACCATCAATGCCCTGATTGCATTAAGCACTGCGAGCACCATAACACCCACATCAGCAAATATTGCAAGCCACATATTAGCAATACCGAGTGCTCCAAGCAGCAGGCAAACCACCTTTATGCCGATTGCAAAATAAATGTTCTCATACACAATCCGCATGCATTTTCTGGATATTCCCATTGCCTTCACGATCTTCAGCGGATCATCATCCATGAGTACGATATCCGCAGCCTCGATTGCAGCATCAGAGCCGAGTGCTCCCATAGCGATTCCTACATCAGCCCTTGAAAGAACAGGGGCATCATTAATTCCATCACCGACAAATGCAAGCTTCTCTTTTTCCGGCTTTGCCTCTAACAACTCCTCCACCTTCGACACCTTGTCTCCGGGAAGAAGATCACTGTTCACATGCTTGATACCAAGTTCAGCAGCCACATATTCTGCCACATTCCTGCTATCGCCCGTAAGCATTACCGTCTCCTTAACTCCGAGCTTGTGAAGTCTTGATATGGCCTCCTTGGAATTCGGCTTAAGCACATCGGAAATCACGATATGTCCGGTATAAGAACCATTAATTGCCACATGTAAAATGGTACCCACCGCATGACAATTCTCGTAGTTCACATTAAGCTGTTCCATAAGCTTCGTGTTACCGATGGCAACATTCTTATCATCCACCCTTGCAGTCACACCTTTACCGCTTATCTCCTCCACTTCCGTCACTCTTGTCTGGTCAATAGTCTTTCCGTAAGCAGTTCTTATACTCTTACTTATAGGATGGTTGGAATAACACTCTGCATGAGCCGCGAGTTCAAGAAGCTCCTCCCTCTCCATCTCGCTATGATGGATTCCGGTGACCTCAAAAATACCCTTTGTCAGCGTTCCTGTCTTATCGAACACAATATGTCTGACACTAGCCAGTGCCTCCAGATAATTGGAACCTTTTACGAGAACTCCCGCTTTACTCGCTCCGCCTATTCCTGCAAAAAATGAAAGCGGAATACTTATAACAAGCGCACAAGGACAGCTTATAACAAGAAATGTCAAAGCTCTGTACACCCAGTTAACAAATTCCGGAGAACGTCCCATAATAAGCAGGACGATTGGTGGAATGACCGCCAGCGCGAGTGCACTGTAACAAACTGCCGGCGTATAGTAATGGGCGAACCTCGAGATGAAATTCTCTGAACGTGATTTCTTAGAGCTTGAATTCTCTACAAGTTCAAGTATCTTAGATACCGTTGATTCCCCGAATTCCTTAGTAGTCTGAATCTTAAGCACTCCCGTCATGTTGATACATCCGCTTATTACCTCATCGCCTACCGAAATAGTCCTCGGAGCACTCTCACCTGTCAGCGCACTTGTATTAACAGAAGCCGTTCCTTCAACCACTACACCGTCGATTGGTATCTTTTCTCCGGGTGATACAACAATTATTGTTCCTATCTCCACTTCATCAGGATCTACCTGCTCTAGTCCGTTATCTCCTTCAATGTTCGCATAATCAGGACGTATATCCATAAGCTCGCTTATATTGCGACGGCTCTTTCCGACTGCATAGCTCTGGAACAATTCACCTATCTGGTAGAACAGCATAACCGTCACACCCTCACGATAATCTCCAAGGCATATCGCACCCACAGTCGCAACCGCCATAAGAAAGTTCTCATCGAACACCTGACGGTTCATGATGCCTTTAAATGCCTTCCGCAGGATATCATACCCGATTATGATATATGGTATCAGATAAACCACTAGCTGAACGATTCCGTTATCTGACAGATACGGAATACCCAGACCTTCACTTGTAAGAATTCCGATCATGATCAGCAACACCGTTGAAATGATTATCCGTATAAGGACCTTTTTCTGCTTCTTACTCATAACCGATCACCTTCCTTTTATCACAGGAATATCTCGCAATCATCCTCAACCTTCTTGCAGTTCTTGAGTACATTCTGCATAACATCCTTAGGCTCTGCTCCATCCTCGAATTCCACTATCATCTTAAGAGTCATGAAATTAACCGTTGCATCCTTAACTCCCTCAGTCTTCTTAGCCGCTTCCTCCATCTTGTTGGCACAGTTAGCACAATCAACATCAATCTTATAAGTTTTTTTCATAACATAATCCTTCCTTTCAAAAAATCAACATATGAACATTTATTCATATGTTGATTATATTACTTAATTATACAGATGTCAACCGTTAAATTCCAAATAATTAACTTTC
>CAJOLO010000124.1 GCA_905235345.1 uncultured Lachnospiraceae bacterium | reverse complement strand
TGATCTCCGGTGCACTTATGAGTGTGCAGGGAGTATTCAATACGGGAGTTACAAAGGAAAGCGGTACATGGCTGACTAACTGCTTTGTTCAGTTTACAGGTTTTCTGGTATGCCTTGTTCTTTATGCGTTTATGGAAATGCGGAAGATTCCCGTCGGGACACTGTTTAAAGTGGACAGAAAATATATGCTTCTTGGAGGAGTAATCGGTGCATTTATTACTTTTACGGTGATTCAGAGTATGACAGCATTGGGACCTGCAAAAGCTGTGCTTGCTATTGTTATTACACAGGTCTTTGTTGCTTATCTCATTGAGCTTTTTGGAATGTTTGGAGTGGATAAGGTTTCATTTTCATGGACAAAGCTTATAGGCATACTGATTTCTTCAGTTGGACTTTTTATATTTAATCTGGAAAAGTGAACTGAGATTTATCGTTTTTCACAATGAAATATTGTGAGAATGTCAATGAGGACGTTTGATAATAAAAATTCAATTAAAATATGAAAAAAAGGTTGTCAATTTTTGGTTTTTTCGTTATTATATTAATGTTATGTAATCATTATGTATCTTTTCTCCTAATTACGATTTTAAGGAGGAAAGTTTATGAAAACTATATATTTGACAATTCTTTTTTTGCTACTTGGAATATTGACCTGTGGATGTGGCGAAGATGATCTTATGATGTTGTCTGCTGACAATGGTGATGGTAAGGTATCGTATAATGAAGGGAATGATATATATGCGACCAATACTGTTTCAGGTGAAGATGCAGGTTCGACGTCAGAGGATATGAATCATAGCATGGATGGAAGCCTGGAAGATAATGAAACCGGAGAGTCTGCGGACGGAGAGATAAAAGATGGAGATTCTGACAGAAACATAATCTATGTGTTTGTGTGCGGACATGTTGTTTCCCCGGGAGTATATGAATTAGTTTCCGGTGACAGAATATATGATGCACTGGCTCTTGCCGGAGGTGTTACGGAAGATGGAAGGGCAGAGGCACTTGAACAGGCAATGCCGGTATCTGACGGACAGACCATATATGTTCCCGGAATTGATGAGGAGTGGGAAAGACCGTCTCAGACAGGAACGGGTACAGCGGATAATACAGATGGCGGTTTATCAGAATCGGCAGGCGGAAGTGGTTTGGAATCTTCAGATTGTGTTAATATCAACACTGCCTCTAAGGAGGAACTAATGACACTTCCGGGAATTGGTGAATCGAAAGCATCTGATATTATCAGATATCGTGAGGAACACGGAAGCTTTAATTCAATAGAAGAGCTTATGAATATCCAGGGAATTAAGGAAGGAGTTTTTAGCAAAGTAAAGGATAGAATATGTGTATGAGGATGAATGGGAAGTTCGTTAATAATAGATATGTGTAACTAATGGTAGGAGAGACAGAGATGAAGAAAGTATTGGTTGTAGATGATGAAAAACTGATTGTTAAGGGAATCAAATTTTCATTAGAGCAGGATGATATGGAAGTTACAGCAGCTTATGACGGTGAAGAAGCATTGGAGCTTGCGAAGAATAACACATTTGATATCATTTTGCTTGATGTTATGCTTCCCGGATTAACGGGGTTTGAAGTCTGTCAGGCAATACGGGAATTCTCTGATGTTCCTATTATCATGTTGACAGCAAAAGGTGAGGACATGGATAAGATACTCGGACTTGAATATGGTGCGGATGACTATATTACAAAGCCGTTTAATATATTAGAGGTTAAGGCCAGGATTAAAGCTATAATGAGAAGAAATCAGAAGAAGACATCTGTTGTTCCTGAAAATCCCAAGACTCTTGTTGAGGGAGATATGACGATAGACGTTGACAGCAGAAGAGTTTCGATTGCGGGTACGGAAATTAATCTTACCGCTAAGGAATTTAATATACTTACACTTCTTTTATTCCATCCCAATAAGGTGTATTCAAGGGATGATCTTTTGAAAGCAGTATGGGGAAGTGATGCGCTTGGAGACGGAAGAACGGTGGATGTTCATGTGAGACGCCTTAGGGAGAAGATAGAGACCAATCCGGGCGATCCTAAGTATATTCAGACAAAGTGGGGGGTTGGTTACTATTTTAAGAAATAGACGCCTCACCAATCCATTTAAAAGCCTTAAATTCATAATATTTTGTTCTTTCCTGCTGTTGTCATTTTTGTTGATGATTTCCTTTAGCATATTGATGCAGCACTCTTATAATGACAGAATGGTTAAACAGAGACTTACACTTGTACAGAATCAGTGCAACATTCTGGGAAATCAGATTCTTGTTAATCAGTTTGCGATGGATGCGTTAAGAAGTAGTCTTAATGTGCAGATCGATCAGCTTGCCAATGTGTGGGATGGTCGAATTCTTGTTATCGATTCGAGCTACAAGATTCTTAAAGATACCTATACCATTGATCAGAATAATTATATAGTGTACGACGAGGCTGTCAAAGTAATGCGTGGAGAAACTGACAGATCTATTCGTATGGTAGATGACTATGCGGAAGTCATAATTCCTATTGTCAATTCGGACAAGGTGGTTAATGGGATTATGATCGCCGTAGTGTCTATGCATGATATAGAAGATACCAATGAATATCTGACTCAGCAGATGAATATTATTATTTTGTTGTTTACAATGCTTGCAATTATGGCAGCATTTATTATAAGCCGTATCTCAGTATCGGGACTATCAAAGCTTAACGGACAGATTCTAAGCTTGAATGAGGGGCATCTGGACAAGCTTAATGATTCGAGCAGATATAAGGAATATATTGAACTTACCGATTCGTTTAACGTATTACTTTCTAAGATGCAGGTATTGGAGGATTCGCGTCAGGAGTTTGTTTCCAATGTGTCCCATGAATTGAAGACTCCTATAACGTCTATGAAGGTGCTTGCGGATTCGTTGCTTTTGCAGGAGGAAGTTCCGAATGAAATGTACAGAGAATTTATGTCTGACATGGTAGAGGAGATAGACAGGGAGAGTAAGATAATCAACGACTTGTTGACTTTAGTAAAGATGGATAAGAAGTCATCGGCACTTAATATTGCATCGGTAAATATCAATGCTCTCTTAGAACTTCTGCTTAAAAGAATCAAACCTATTGCTGCTAAGAGGAATATAGAGGTGGTGTTTGAAAGCTTCAGGGAGGTTGTAGGAGAGGTTGACGAGGTTAAGCTTACTCTTGCATTTTCCAATCTTATTGAGAATGCGGTAAAATATAACAACGACGGCGGAAGTGTTTATGTATCGCTGAATGCAGACCACAAGTTCTTTTACGTGAAGGTGCAGGATACCGGAATCGGAATCCCGGAGGACTGCCAGTCACAGGTGTTTGAGAGATTTTATCGCGTGGATAAAGCCAGAAGCCGTGACACGGGAGGAACAGGACTTGGACTTGCAATAACAAGAAATGCGGTTCTGATGCATAAGGGTGCGATAAAGCTTTATTCGGAACCCGGCGAGGGTACAACATTTACTGTCAGGATACCGCTTAAGTATGTAAACTGATGACTTGTTAGGCTGAGTCTTGATACTGACCTGATAAAATGTTGGATAGGTACATTGGGGAATTTCGATAAAGAGATAATAATAAGTATTTAGAAACAGGGTTTAATTATGAGTGATATTATCATCAAGAATATACAACTTAAACAGGTAAAATGCATAATTATAGGCATCATGGCGTTGATTGTGGGAATGCTCATGACAGGCTGCGGAACGAAGAAAGAGACTGTTATACAGGAGCAGGAGCTCAGTGCCAATCAGATATATATATATTATGTTAATCAGGAAAAGACTGATATGGTGCAGGCTGTATATACCTTGAATGAGGAAAATAATCTGGAACAGAATGTGGATGAGCTTATCGGACATTTGAAAAGTGTGGAGGCGACAACTCAATGTCAATCCCCTATACCGGAGAGTTTTACTTATCTTGACAATCCAATCCGCAATGTAAACGGAAGGATAGAAGTTGGATTTAATGTAATATATGATAATATTTCGTCAGAGTCGCTGTTGTTTTTCAAGGGTTGTATTGCCAAGACTCTTTTACAGCTTGATGGTGTGGAACTGGTTTCTCTTTCCATGACTGATATAGCGAATCAGGATCCTGAGACTGCAACGGTTAACGAGATATTTGATGAGGATTCATTTACAATGTCCTTCGGAGATACTATTGGCAATAAACAAAAGGGCACAATTGTACTTTATTTTGCCAATGAGACAGGGGATGCACTTAAGGAATACAGAAAGTCAGTGGAGATTTCCAATACATCATCTATTGGCCGTACTGTTGTGGAATCGCTTATAGAAGGACCTAAGATTGAGGGATATCAGGCTACGATAAGTGAAGGAACAACGGTACAGAATATTGCGGTTAAGGATGGAATATATTATGTGGATTTGTCGGAGGAATTCTATAATACAGATAATCCGTTAAAAAATGATATTATTGTATATTCTGTTGTTAATTCGTTGGTGGAATTACCGGGAATATCCAAGGTACAGTTTTTAAAAAATGGAGAGAAGGTTGAGTTTTACAGAGAAACGTTACCGTTTGACGGATTATTCGAACGGAATCTTGATATTATTGAACAGGAGGATGAATAAGGATAATTGAAAAGACCAATGCTTTATTGGGTTGTCTTGTTCGTACTTGGAGAGGTATTGTTTGGAAGAATACCAATGGCATTGATCATAATAATTGCGGTAGGCTATACTGCAGTAGTATGTAATATAGTTAATTATATATGGATAATATTAAAGAAGTATTGCCGGTTTGATAATAAAGAGAAAAGACATAGCGAAAGCTTTGTTGATCATAACCGCAGGCTGTTGATTATCGGTGTGATATTCTTCGTGTTTGGAGTTGTGTGCGGTGATTATTATGACCGGAAATGTCAGGTGTGTGATCTTGTCGGTGGAGACAATACTTCATTTATCGGTGTGGTTTATGAAAAACAGG
>CAJOLO010000123.1 GCA_905235345.1 uncultured Lachnospiraceae bacterium | reverse complement strand
ACTACATGCAAAATAAAAGGTATAGCTGCAAGCTATACCCTAAAATACACTTTCCCCATGTATAGCCAATGGCATACATGAGTCTCACAAATTAAAACAAGCCAGATTATTATAATCAGTATGTTGACTTGTTACGCATATGCGTCTGTTACTCCCTCATGACATACCATATGCTATCATGCAGATATTGAGTTAGTCAATACGAACAGCATCGAATTTTCGTCAATCGTTCTACTCATAGTAACAGTGATGCTGAAGGGTGAACTGTTACTATGAGTAAGAAAGCGTACCCGTAAGCTTTACACCCAGCTTATTAAGTACATCATTCAATGCCGTAAGAGTTTCCTTCATGTTCTCCTCCGTACAGTTATATCCCATATGTCCGATTCTTATGACCTCTCCTGCCATCACATCAAATGATCCCGCAATAAGAATGTTATGATCAGACCTCATCAGCTCTATTATCCGGGCAGCCGTAACACCCTCAGGGATAGTGAACACCGTCACCGTATTGGAATATCCGTTCTCGGCATATAGATGAAGTCCGGCTGATACAAGCGCATTTCTCGTCTTTGCTGCCACCTCGGCGTGACGTTTCAATATATCCTTATCCCCCCTGATGTTATCCAGTGCCTTTCTAAGACCATAGATGTCGCTTATCGGCATGGAATAAGGGAACCATTTATTCTCATAATAATCCTTGAATATCGTCAGATTGGCATAAAATGACGGTATCTTCGTCTTTCTTTCTTCCATCATCCTCTTTGCGTCATCACTTATGGTCACAAGAGTAAGACCGATCGGACAAGAGATTGCCTTCTGCGAACCGCCGCAGAGAATATCTATCCTGTCATCATCAACATTTACAGGATTGCCAAACATTCCTGACACAGAATCAACCACGGTCAAAATTCCATACTCCTTAAGAATCGGACAGAGCTTGGAGATATCATTTAACATACCGCTTGGAGTATCACAGTGAACCAGCGTAGCATACTTGAAATCATGGTCAGCTTCAAGATAAGCCCTTAGAGGCTCTGCTTCAATCTCCCGCTTGTAATCAGTTGTATAGAGAACAGGCTCTCCACCATACATTGACACGAAATCCGCAAAACCCTTGCCAAACACACCGTTATCAAGCACCAGCACTCTGTCTCCAGCTTCCGTGATCGAGGCTACTGCAGCCTCAAGTCCTAGAATTCCTTCTCCCGAAAGTATCAGACTTTCATTCTTTGTATGCAGTAGTTCGCTGTAAAGCTCACAGGTCTCCTTATAAAAATCAAAAAAATCAATATCTATATCCGGATTACCCGTTTCAACGCTGCGGGCAGCTCTCACATTTTCTGCAACCATAGTTGGACCCGGTGTCATCATCTTATACATAGCTATTCTCCTATCAACATAGTTTTCTTACATTTATTGTATCTATGCTTCATAGATACGCGACAGGTGTGGTACTGACACATATTCCGGTACGCCTGTCGCATCACAAAATATACGTTTTCGTATATAGTTTCTGAACCAATGTCAGTAACTTAAGATTTTTTCGTCACCTCATCCGTCGGCAAATCTTTGATTTGCCGCCACCTTCCCCTAAAAGGGGAAGGCTTAAGTTAATGACATAGTTTCTGAACAGTTACTACATTTCATTAAGCACACATTACCTAAGAGCATCCTTCATACTCTTAACATATTCTCCGACATACTTCGGTGCATCTTTACCATACTTTTCGAGCAGCTTGACAATTGCAGAACCAACGATTGCCCCGTCCGATATATCCGCCATCTTCTTAGCCTGTTCCGGCGTTGATATTCCGAATCCAATCGCACACGGAATATCCGTATTATCACGGACAACCTTGACAATGGAATCAAGATCTGTCTTGATCTCACTTCGCATACCCGTAACACCAAGGCTCGATACGATATACAGGAATCCCTCCGCCTCTTTGGCGATCATGGCAATACGATTCTCGGAAGTAGGTGCGATCAGCGATACAAGATCAACCTCATACTCATGACATATATCCGCAAATTCTTCCTTCTCCTCAAATGGCAAATCAGGAATTATCATTCCGTCAATTCCAATATCATGACTTGTCTTAACAAATTTCTCTGTGCCATAAGAATATACCACATTGGCGTAGGTCATAAATACCATCGGTGTATCTATGTCCTTTCTAAGATCCTTTACAAGTTCAAACACCTTATCGGTGGTAATACCGCCGGAAAGTGCTCTTAAGTTAGCTCCCTGTATCACAGGACCCTCTGCTGTCGGGTCGGAAAATGGAATTCCAAGTTCGATAAGATCTGCTCCGTTATCCACAGCGGCTTTGACAACTGCCTTGGTTGTCTCAATATCCGGATCTCCACAGGTCACAAATGCAATAAATGCTTTTCCATTTTCAAATGCTTTACTAATATTACTCATGAATATCCTCCCCTCTGTAACGGGCAATGGCAGCACAATCCTTGTCTCCCCTGCCGGAAACTGTAATTACTATGATCTTATCAGAGCTTAACGTCGGTGCAAGCTTAATTGCGTGAGCCACCGCATGTGCTGACTCAATTGCCGGAATTATTCCCTCGGTTCGTGCCAGATATTCAAAAGCATTAACAGCCTCATCATCAGTAACCGGTACATATTCAGCTCGTCCAATATCATGAAGATGAGCATGCTCCGGACCAACTCCGGGATAGTCGAGTCCTGCCGATATGGAATACACAGGAGCTATCTGACCGAACTTATCCTGACAGAAATACGACTTCATACCATGGAATATTCCAACCTTGCCTGTTGCGATTGTTGCTGCGGTTTCAAATGTATCAATTCCACGACCTGCCGCCTCACATCCAATAAGTCTTACATCCTTATCCTCGATAAAATGATAGAAGCTTCCAATTGCATTGGAACCGCCTCCCACACAAGCAATAACTGCGTCCGGAAGTCTTCCTTCCTTCTCAAGCATCTGTTCCTTTATCTCCTTAGAGATTACAGACTGGAAATCACGCACTATGGTCGGGAACGGATGAGGACCCATAACAGAACCCAGACAATAATGTGTATCTGCAATTCTCGAAGTCCATTCTCTCATGGCCTCTGATACCGCATCCTTCAGAGTAGCTGTACCTGAAGTTACCGGAATTACATCAGCACCTAACAGTCGCATACGATATACATTTAACGCCTGTCTTTTCGTATCTTCCTCGCCCATGAACACGACACATTCCATTCCCATAAGAGCTGCCGCTGTCGCTGTTGCTACACCGTGCTGTCCTGCACCTGTCTCAGCGATAAGTCTGGTCTTTCCCATCTTCTTGGCAAGTAATGCCTGGCCTAACACATTATTGATCTTATGTGCGCCTGTATGGTTAAGATCCTCTCGCTTTAAGTAAATCTTTGCGCCTCCTAAATCCTTTGTCATCTTCTCAGCATAATAAAGTCTTGAAGGTCTGCCCGCATAATCATTAAACAATGCAGACAACTCGCTGTTGAATTCAGGATCATTCTTGTAATGATTGTATGCTTCCTCTAATTCTATAACTGCATTCATAAGGGTTTCAGGGATATACTGTCCGCCATGAATGCCGAAACGTCCATTTGGATTTGTCATAATATGTCTTCCTTTCTTTATACTTGAATATAAGGCTTGCGAAACTCCGATTTACATCTTTTTAATTGTGAATATATATTACTTTCCGAAACGCAAGTCCTGTGGATATACGTTGCTTTGTATTCCTGCTGTGCAAAAATATGAGTTTGTTCCTTAATTTCTTACAATTGACACGAACTCCCGCATCTTTGATGCATCCTTCACACCGTCAGTTTCAATACCGGAACTTACGTCTACTGCAAATGGTTCAAGCTCACCAAGTGCATCTGCCACATTCCCACAGTCAAGACCTCCTGCAAGAAAATACGGTCTGTTAATTCTTTCGATAAGACTCCAGTCAAACCTTCGTCCTTCTCCCATGCCCGCATCTAAGAGCACATAGTCTGCACTGCTTTTTTCAGCTTTCTTAATATCATCCACTGAAGATATTCGGAATGCCTGTATAACAGGCTTATCGGTCAGCTCTTTCAGACTGTTTATATATTCCTCGTCCTCGCCGCCATGAAGCTGCGCGATGTCAATGATATTCTCATTCAATAGTCCTGCAATATATGAAGGTTGTTCATCCACAAACACACCCACAGCATTAATATCACCAGATAGCATACTTTTCAGTTCCCTTGCTTTATCCGGTGAAACATACCTTTTGCTTTTTTGCCAGAATACAAAGCCTATATATTCGGGTTTTAGTTCATTTACCGCCTCTATATCGCAAGGCCTTGTAAGTCCACAGAATTTAATCTTCGTCATAATCATACCTCATTTGACTATTACCAACTTTATGCCTTTAGTTCCGCAAGCTTTGCTTTCTTATCTGCAGCTCTCATAAGCGTCTCACCAACCAAAACCGCATCCGCACCTATTTCTCTTAGTGCCCTTATGTCCTCATTGGTTCTGACACCGCTTTCCGACACATAAAGAACATTATCCGGTATCAGTTTCCTGAGTCGCACGCTGTTCTCAATATCAACAGTGAAATCCTTAAGGTTTCTGTTATTGACACCAATCATTCTTGCACCTGCTAAAACAGCGGTTTCAATCTCATTCTCATCATGTGCCTCTACCAAAGCCGATAATCCAAGCTCATCACATATTGAGATGTATTCATTTATCTGCTCCTTCGAAAGTATCGAGCATATGAGTAGTACCGCAGAAGCCCCAAGTAGCTTTGCCTCATATATCATATACTCATCAACGGTAAAATCTTTTCTGATGCATGGAATGGCTACTGCTGACGCTATCTCTTCAAGGTATTTATCGCTTCCAAGAAACCATTTCGGTTCTGTCAGCACCGACAGTCCGCTCCCGCTGCCTCGTAGGATTGGGCAATCTCGAGATACGGAAAATCCTCTGCAATTATCCCTTTTGACGGCGAGGCCTTCTTACATTCGCAAATAAATGCTATATCATCTTTTTTCAGTGCATTTTCAAATGCAAAGCTTCCTTTTTTCAGTGAAAGAGCCTCCGATCTGATATCTGACAAAGAGCGTTTCTAAAACTCTTTCCCCCGCATATTCTGCAAGCTCATCAAGTATCGTCATTGTTTATCCTCCGGTTTCATAATCTATAAATATTCAAGACTCGGTACAGCGTTTCTTAAATAATCAACGCTGTACAGGTCAGGTGAACTACCAATTGTCTAAAGCCAGTTGGATTGCGGCAGTCTTATTTCAAGACCCGCTCGCGTAACGTATACTTACTCCGGACGATTACTTACCTCTATGAATTTTTCAAGGGTTTCAAGTGCTTTACCTGAATCGATTATCTCGGCTGCAAGATTGACTCCGTCTTTGAATGTCTCAGCCTTTCCACCAATATAAAGTGACGCACCGGCATTCAGAAGAACTGCATTTCTCTTAGGTCCCTTAGCTCCACCTAAAATGTCACGGGTAATCTTAGCATTTTCTTCAGGTGTACCACCCTTTAATTCATCCTTAGTGCAGCGTTCAAATCCGAAGTCCTCCGGAGTTATCACAGACTGACGATACCAGCCATCCCGGATCTCACTGATTGTTGTAGGAGCGCTCATCGAAATCTCGTCTAATTTATCCTGTCCATATACGACCATACCGCGCTTAACACCAAGATTGATAAGAACCTGTGTAAGAGGTCCCACCAGATACTCGTCATATACTCCAAGCAGCTGCATCGTAGGCGCACCCGGATTAGTAAGAGGTCCAAGAATATTAAATACTGTTCTGAAGCCCAATTCTTTTCTGATAGCTCCGACATATTTCATCGATGTATGATACTTCTGTGCGAAGAAGAAGCACATACCAACTTCATTGAGAAGCTCTACACATCTTTCAGGGCTCTGATTTATATTGACTCCCAATGCCTCAAGGCAGTCAGCGGTACCACAGAGTGAAGATGCCGCTCTGTTTCCATGCTTGGCAACCTTCATTCCTCCTGCTGCAGCAACAATACCTGATGTGGTTGAAATGTTGAAGCTTCCGGCATTATCTCCGCCTGTTCCCACGATCTCAAATACATCCATTCCGGTCTCAACTTTTGTGGCATGCTCTCTCATGGCAGCAGCACAGCCTGCAATCTCATCAGTTGTCTCAGCTTTGGCACTTTT
>CAJOLO010000122.1 GCA_905235345.1 uncultured Lachnospiraceae bacterium | reverse complement strand
ATTTGTAATAGCTAATCCGTTAGATATTCCCAATATGATCGTTCGTATTATCGGAATTATTCTCGTGTTAAATGCAGTGCTGGCATTTTACAATATGTCGCGTATGCGGATATAGTGTAGGCAGAGATGCTAAGATAATTGATATGATTGAGAAAAGCCCTTGTGATACATGTATGTATCTCAGGGGCTTATTTCTTTAGAAATTTTTCGGTTGATATTCAAAAGAATAACCATTAATGCATTGCGTTTAACATATAAGAACGGTAAAAATAATAATGCATAGTCACTTTAAAGTCATTTTGATGTGGTATAGTTACTATTCACAGTGAACAGTTATAGTGTGATGTGTGTAATTGTTCTTTGAGTGGGATACGCTCGCGCTCCATTTCTCGCGCAACGGTACTAACCTCACGAACACCCTTCGGATTGTTCGTTCGCTAAGTACCGGCGGTTGAACGCCTGAGACCTTAACGAACGAAGTGAGTTTAGTTCGAAGGTATACACAGTAAAGGCTCCCTTCAAAGAACAATTACACACATCTCACTACCACATTCCACCGTCAATTAATGTCATTATCTATGAAATACAAAAACTTAAAAAGGAGACTTTGACTTGCCTCTTACGGTTTGTCAAGTCTCCCTTATTTCTACTTATTATTACAATATTTTAGTACGCCTTTCCGAAATACATCATCTTATGTGCAGGCTTTCCACAGTGTACGCATACGTCACCTATGTTCTCCTGTACAAACGGCATACATCTTGTTGTAGCAGTGGTCTCTTCCTTAATAGCCTCCTCGCATTCGGTCTCTCCACACCACATAGCCTTGATAAATCCCTGCTTATTATTGATGATATCAGTGAACTCATCCCAGTTATGAGCAACATGAGTATTCTCCTCACGATGCTTCAAGGCTTTATCATACATATCCTTCTGAATAGTCTCAAGGAGTTCTCCAACCTTAGTATCTATCTCATCCAGTGAAACCTCTATCTTCTCACCTGTATCACGACGAACAACCAATGCCTTATTAGCCTCGATATCTCTTGGTCCGATCTCCACACGAAGAGGAATTCCTCTCATTTCCTGCTCTGCGAACTTCCAGCCCGGGTTCTTGTCGGAATCATCAATCTTCACACGATATTCGGAAAGCTTCTCCTTAAGCTCGGCGGCCTTCTCAAGAACCCCCTCCTTCTTCTGCATAACAGGGACTATCATAACCTGTGTAGGAGCAATTCTTGGCGGAAGTACCAATCCCGAATCATCACCATGCACCATGATAATGGCACCGATAAGTCTTGTAGTCATACCCCATGACGTCTGATGAACATACTCTAACTTGTTGTCCTTGCTTGTATATTGAATGCCAAATGCCTTGGCAAACCCGTCACCAAAGTTATGGCTTGTACCTGACTGTAATGCCTTGCCGTCATGCATAAGTGCCTCAATAGTATAAGTTGCCTCTGCTCCCGCAAACTTCTCCTTCTCGCTCTTCTGTCCCTTAATGACCGGAATGGCAAGCACCTGTTCACAGAAGTCAGCATATACATTAAGCATCTGAATCGTTCTCTCCTCTGCCTCCTCGGCTGTGGCATGTACCGTATGTCCCTCCTGCCATAAGAACTCTCTTGAACGTAAGAACGGTCTTGTCTCCTTCTCCCATCTTACAACAGAACACCACTGATTATATACTTTCGGAAGATCACGATATGACTCCACCTCATTCTTATAAAAATCACAGAACAATGTCTCGGAAGTAGGTCTTACACAGAGTCTCTCCTGCAAAGGATTAAGTCCGCCATAAGTTACCCACGCAACCTCCGGGGCAAATCCCTCCACGTGATCCTTCTCCTTCTGCAGCAGACTTTCAGGAATGAACATGGGAAGATATACATTCTCCACTCCCGTCTCCTTGAACCTTCTGTCAAGCTCCTGCTGAATTCTCTCCCATATGGCATATCCTGCCGGTTTAATGACCATACATCCCTTAACGCTTGTATAATCAATAAGGTCAGCCTTAATGACCACATCAGTGTACCACTGTGCAAAATCTTCCTCCATAGAAGTAATCTGCTCAACCATCTTCTTTTCCTTAGCCATTGTTGTTCTCCTTCTTACTCATATTCTATAATCATTATAAGTTAATAAATCGTTGTTTCAATGTCAGTAACTTAAGATTTTTTAGTCACCTCATCCGTCGGAAAATCTTTTATTTTCCGCCACCTGTCTTCGTTCCACTACGGTCGGCGCTAACCGGACTCCCCCGGACCTTGTGCGCCCCTCTAGGGGAAAGCTTAGATTCTCCTCCAACAAGATAACGCAATATATGAATTCTAGCATTTTCGCAGGAAACTTTCAATAAAAATAAATATTAAAATGGTACTTTTTCGATTTTTTCCACACAATTCCCGGCAAAGACTTTTAATATACTCTTCAATTCGTCTGAAATATCTCTTTTCATACTCATCCTCTAAAGTCGTATTAATTTCGCAATCAGCATTGCAAAAGTCGTATGACTTTTGCAATACCAATTGCATTTTTCATACGACTTTTCGTTTTTTATCATCTGCTTCCTATCGATTCAGGTATAAAGAAGAACATTTGGTAAACCTTTCTAGCGGTATTACTCTCTATTACACAATCAATTAACTCCCCGTTACTTTCAAGAGCATCCTCCTCTATCACGCATACATCAGCAAAAGAGACTACCTGCCCATAAAAATTATGTCTTTCATTAAATTTTAAATATTAGTAAATGCTATTATTCCATATAATAATTATCTAACACATAATCTTCAAAGCATGGCAATGCGAAGCTTATATATCCACGTTCATTGCCATTTAATAATCCCCGTCTTATAAGACGCTCCCTATAGGGGCTCCACTCATTAGACTTCATATCAAGTTTTTCACGAATATCACTTATTTTCCTGCCTTCCGTAGTTGCAATGACATACATTATCTTCTTATCCTTTGCTGACAGCTCCGACCATATTTTATTATATACATACTCGTCCAAATACTCTCTGTATTTATCAATAGCCCCTTTGTAGTCACCATTATTCTCGTATGTGCAATAACCCAGCACTTGAAATGCAAAGGAATATCCCCGGGTCATTTTTGCCATTTTCCTAGTCTCTTCATCCGTAAGTTCAAAGGTTTTCTTATATTGTCTTGCTATGCTCCCCATATTAAGAGCTTTCAAATATATCTTGGGTGCCCGATACAAAAATGTAAGCGTCTTTTCATTTTGCAAAGCATCAATATTCACATATAACCCGGTCATGATCAGATAAACCGGAAGATCCTTTCTGACAAATATCTGAAATGCACTTGAAAACACCTTCATCTCATGCGTGTTAGTCACTTCATCAATTGTTATAAGCACTCTCTTATTATGCTTATTAAGGCTTTCCAACATCTTAACAACTGCTACTTCTATATTGGTTAGTTTTTCAGAATTATCTAATTCAATACCAATACCCCAAAATGACAGATTAAGCTTCGCACTTCGGATAATCTCACCGGCTTTACTCTCATTATACAGTTTCGCCGCAAGATCAACAAGCAAATCATTGGCGGGTTTAAGCTCCACTACGATCCAATTATCTTCTTTGCAAATCCTCTTTGATATCTCCGTCATCTGAACCGTTTTTCCCGATCCTCTGACACCTGTGATCATATAAACCTGCCAAGGTGATGTATCAGCTAGAAAATTTCTGTATATTTCATCAGTTTCGCCAATTCTTGAAATCATCTGAATCGGCTCTTTTCCAAACATTAATGTATATGGGTTGATATTCTTCATATTGCTCCTCTATATTTATTGGTTATATTTATATTCATTTATAGTTATTGTCAACATACATTTTTCAGTCTTTCTTAGCCAATATTATAATACATAAGTACTATCACATACAATAATTATTTGAAATAACATAGTCGAAATACCTACTTCTCCACCCTCTCGATCTCACAACTATGCATCTTCCTCTTCTCATCATAATTGATTCCCACAAGAAAAATCTCACCGCCGTACTCCTCTAATACCGCAGGATAATTTTTCTGTTTGACCTGTGATATGGCAGCCTCAGATGTCTTTTTCCATTTCAGTTCCACTAAGATTGCCGGATCCATGGTATTCTTCTTCGGAATATACACCACATCTGCCACGCCCTTACCCGATGGCAGTTCTTCCACCTTCATATATTTATCGACACACACAATGTAAGCAAATTTGATCACATAACGCAGCGCCTGTTCGTTGTTGTAATAATTCGGTGCATAATTACTTTCACGAACCTTCTCAATCGCTCTTGCCACTGCATCACCGTTCCCGGAGATGGTATCATTTAACAACTTCTTTGATTCTTCAATCAACTCCGCAAGTCGATTCGTATCCGCCTTACGAATCAGATTATTGAACTCAAGTCTGATCTCTTCATTCGGAATTCTGACACAACCAGATTCCGTGTTATAAGCAAGATATCCAAGGTGGATCATCAATGTCAGAACATCATCTTTGGAAGTAAATGTATCCATATCATTTTGAAAATCATCCGTGTATACCTCCAGTTCCTCACCGGTCATTAATCTTACGATATCCTCTTTGAGCCCTTCATAATTCATATTGATATAAGTAGACAATGCATCTGCCGCAGATGTCTTTTTCCAATATGAACAGTATTCCTCCATATCAATCGCCTGCATAACGGAATATGGATTATATATGGATTGCTCTTTACCTATTGTATATCCGTCATACCACTTCTTCATCATAGAAAAATCCATATCATTTTGTTCGCAGAGCACCTTTACTTCTTCCTCTGTAAAGCCGGTATATCCTGCAAATTTCCCCGGCTTAACAACAGAATACTCTCGAAAATCCGATATGGCAGACTGCGAACCATCCTTCTTGATCGGAAGGATTCCCGTCATGTAAGTTGCGGCAACGACATATGGTGTCACATCGCTATTCTTAAACAATCCTCGCAAAAGATTCAGATATGCATCATGTATTGCCGTATCCTTAGTTTCTCTGATCAACGCATCCCACTCGTCAATAACAAATATGAATTTACGCCCTGTAATATTAACACATCTGATAAGACACTCTTCTAACTCAGCACAATCCGACAGTTCAGGAAACTCTTCAACCAGATCATTCCTTAACGCATTGGATATCATATTGGGAACAGCCGAAAGCTTCAATTCTCCGTCAGACCTTTTCACTATGGAAATGAAACCTGTAACATCTAATGATATAACATTGTATTGATTCAAATGAGTTTCATAAGATTCAGAATTTTTAATATCATACTTATCAAATAATTCATGTGAATCACAGGTGCAGTCATAATATGCAATCAACATCTGAGCAGTATATGATTTCCCAAATCTTCTTGGTTTACTAACACAAGTCAATTTTTTCTTTGTATTAATGGAGCTGTTAAGAATATCTATCAATCCGGTCTTATCAACATAATCACCATTTAACACTTCCGCAAACGCCTCATTGCCCGGATTCAAATGTTTTCCCATGCGAACACCTTCTTTCTACTACAAAATTACATATCAAAATACAGATACATAATCCCAATTACAACAATTATACCCAATC
>CAJOLO010000121.1 GCA_905235345.1 uncultured Lachnospiraceae bacterium | reverse complement strand
TGGTATGGATGTAAGTCCCTTTGTAAATAAGCCAAGGAGCATAAATAATATACGACATGCAATAACAAGTACCAGAAAAGCCACACCATTTATTATAACAACAGCAATGGATTTACTTATATAATCATACACTCCCGTCGCTTTTAACACATCATAAGTTTCAAGGTTATTATTATTTAATATATTACCTTTCATAACATCCGGCAATGGAAGGCTGTCTATTATTGTGACCTGAACACCTTTTGATGTTTCCTCCCCAAAATCAGTAAATTCCATCTCCTCTGCTATATATACCGCCAGTTTGTCAACAATATCCGTGTTATCCTGGATATATCCGCTTACATAAGGAGCCACATATGTAGCAACAAGAATGCTTGCAATAGTTCCTGCTACAGAAATAAGCACACGGAAAAAACCGCGTGCCCATCCTATAATCACACATATCAGCGAGAATATACCTATTACAATACAGACTGTATTCATTGTTCTACCTTTTCTCCATCATGTTTTAATCTAATAACTTCAGAATCATTATCATACAGTACGATATAACGTCTGCTATATCCTGTGGGAATTAAATCCACCAAATTCTTTGAAAATGTATAAGAAAATTTAAGTCCACCTTTTATTGTATAAATCCGGCACTCGTTACCGCCGACAAACACTATCTCCTTATCGGTCATACGCACGTTTTCATAATTAAAATCTATCTTTCGACTCATCACTTTTCGTCCGTTAGTATTATAGATTTCAAGAATGTATGGCTCAGTTTCATCACCTTCATTCTCTATCTCATTATTGACCATCACCACACCAACATACTGCTTATTATATATAACACTTTTCACCTCTTGCTCGAACTCTATCCTGGCTTTCTCACTCGGCTTCTCCTTCATAGAATAAATGATAAATCTATTATCACCAAAAGTTATTATCGATAAATTCAACCTTGGGAACAACTGTATCGTCCAGCTGATATCCTCCCATTAATCGGTCAGCGTTCTCATTTACCCCTACCGGGCCAAAATTATAGGCTGCTAATCCATTCTTTATATTGGCACCATCAATATAGAGATAACTTGAAAATAATTTTTCACCATCATTGGAAAGATCAACATCCATCGGATATCCGCTCTGCGTAATCGTTGTCTGTATTTCTGAAATCTGTTCACCATTCTTATCATAAAGATTAATGTAGTTTACTTTATCTCCATCAAGAATAACAGCAAACTCTCCTTGAGATGCCACCGCGATGTCACTGATCGTATATGGCATTGTTGAACTGCTTACCTTTCCCTCTTCGTTAAATATATATACATCATTACCATTAAGATCTGCAATTGCAGCGTAATTCTCGCAAACATCCGCGGCCGGCATCTTCATGGCAAAGGTCTCATTCCAAACCGCCTCACCCTTCTCATCCACATAGGTTGCGCCATCCTTGCTGTATTTTAGAAGTGAATCCCGATAAGCTATGTAATCAAGCATAGAACTATTTTTGATATTGGTGTCCTCGATCACATCATAGCTGTTAAAATTAGTCCTGGTAAGATAATATAGAATAAATGCACCTCCGCCCACAACTAATAAAATCACAAGAAATCTTATAAGAGCACGGAAATTCACCGATGAAACATCACCATCATCATATCTGTCACTATCAGACTCTTCAATATCATCATTCTCTTGTTTATCATCTTCTTGCATATCATTCTTATTACGAATTAAAAAATATTTCCAAATATTCTCTTTATTTTTCTTATCTTTACTGTTCTTCATTATATCAACCTTTTTATTATTACTACTCTCGCTTGTTCAGCTCGCTTTGCCTCGCTGTGGTTCGCTCGCACAATATCTCCACCTGCGTGCGAGCACGCGTGGAGCTACTCTGCTCGCTTGTTCAGCTCGCTTTGCCTCGCTGTGGTTCGCTCGCACAATATCTCCACTTGCGTGCAAGCACGCGTGGAGCTACTCTGCTCGCTTGTTCATTATATCATACTTCATAAAAAGGTACTAGCATTTATTATTTTATTATCTGCAATTATTGTTGTATCGTCGGAATAACTATCTTGTCCCCTTCATGTATCTGGTCTGATTCATCCATTCCGTTTGCTTCCATAAGCTCTGCCACATATCCGACGGAGTTATACATTTTAAAACTTATTGAGGACAAAGTATCTCCATTTTGTACCGTATAATATTTAGGAAGATTTTCCGTCGCATTTCTTACCATGTTAAGAGTTGTCTCCGTAGTTTTTTCCGACTTTGGCTCTGAAGTAATGACAGCAATGGCATCCGTGGTTTTCACTTCTGCATTTACATTGGCAATATCATTCACTTCTATATAATTTTCCATCCTGTCAAGCATCTGATAATTGGAAAATACTGCAACTCCAAGTCCCAGCACCGCTATGCCAAGGCAGGAACAGAATGCATAAAGCGCTCTGCTCATCCGCTCAATTTTAGAAGTCTTCGTACGTTCTTCCATTATCCTCCTGTAATTCTTCATCACCGTCTCATCTTCAAATTCTTCATCTTCTTTTTCCCGTTTCTCATCACCACGGGAAAGAATCATAAAATTCTGCATAGCCTCATTTCTTGCATAATAGATATAATATCCACTCTGCCGACACAGATAATTGTGATCCATCATATAAAATGCGTCCTCGTTCTCTAAGGCATCCATGATATACAACACCTTATCCTCTCCTGCAAAATTATCGACATGAAGCCTAAGTATCATATCATTCACTTCTGTCGAAAATCCCATACGCGACAAAAACCATCCTACAACAGCCAACTCAGGAAAATAACTTTTAACCTCTTTATATATCATCCCCCATGTCTCATCATCAAAAGTCGATTCCTCCAGATCCAGTTCCAGATTCTGGGCAGCAATGGCACCACTTATAAATATTGCTTCTCCCCCATTACCTTTCTTGCATTCTCCCACAAGAATAGCTCCGCGAGCATAAGAAGAATTCGGGTCCGCCAACCCTGTCAGATATGTCATGACATAATCCTCAATATATATTCTGCGTTTTCCCGTCGGCATACCAATCTGTCTTATATTTTTCGGCAGATTAATACCTGCAAAAATGTCATCATCCGCGCCTTTGTCTTTATCATACACAATTTCAATCATGCCCTTCATTCCTCTTACTATATAGTAGTAGTGTTTTTAGACCCTCTCCAAGGTCTTCCTTTTGATAACATAGCACGGAGAAAAATCTTATACTGTCTAACCTTGTCCATAAACACATTGAAATGTCCGCAAAATATGGAACATTCTGATAAAGCTCGCCACAATGTGACATGGGGTTCTAATTACATTATCAACGCAACAACATCCTACATTTCTTCGGGGTTCTAATTACATTATTAACGCAACAACATCCTACATTTCTTCGGGGTTCACAACATAAAGCATATCCTGCATCTTAAATAATGCTCCGATATTTTCTTGATTAAAACATGCTCAATATGGCAATACTCTCAATAAAATAATAGTAGCCACAAACTCTGTTTTCCAGGCTGCGAATATTCACATTCCAAGGATCGGGTGATAATTATGGAGCCAATTTACTGTAATGCCTTCGAACCGGAGGCCGATATTAAACTGAATATAGCAATAAGAAAGGCAATGAAAAGCCATAATGCCGATATAGATAACGTCGTCATATTGTGTATAGGCTCAGATCGTGCAACAGGAGACTGTCTGGGACCTCTGGTAGGTGATTACCTGAAAAAAGCTCTTCCTGAAATTTCCGTATTCGGAACCTTAGAATCCCCTGTTCATGCCATGAATCTTGAAGGGACCGTAGAGACAATATATGAACGTTATAATAATCCATTTATAATTGCAATTGATGCGTCTTTGGGAATTCCGGAGCACATAGGCTATGCAACATTAAGCCACAAGCCACTGATACCCGGAAAAGGAGTTAATAAAAATCTGCCTGCGATAGGAAATCTCTCCATCACAGGCATAGTAAATGTCGCCGGTTTCCCGAATTCAATTCTTCTGCAAAGTACAAGACTTCACACTGTAATGACACTTGCGAACTGCATTGGAAGTGCAATTTCCATAGCATGCCATAATTTGTACATTAATTCAGTGAACTACCCATTGTCTATGTAATATGCCGGAGACTTATAACTTAAGAAGCCGACTGTCAACCTGCGCCTTTATAGGCCGCAATAGCTTCCGATACTGTTTCGGCAGTTCCATCCTCCATAAGTGAAATGAGATCGGCAACCTTCTCCGGTGTACAGAACTCTTTGCCAAGAATTGCACCGTAATTATTGGCAACGGCAAGCAATGAATTTTGAATATCCTCGTCCAACACCATCATATTCTCTTCCAATGTTTCCAACCTTGCTTTCATATCTTCAAGATTGCCAAGCCTCCTGTCATTAACCTCATTGGTCAACACCTGTTTAGTCTCGTTCTCAAATACCGTCATTGCATCCTGCTTTTCTGCACTTATGTCTGCCAATTCATTTTCCAACTCGGTAAGCTTGTCATCATACTTGTCAAGACCATACTGACTGTCATCCTTATCCTTGTTGATCTTGTTTTTGATGGCCTTCATCTGTCTCTTATTGGCCGCAATCTCATCTCTGATGTGTCTTCCATCCAGCAATGTTTCATAATGCCTTAACTTTATCGTATTCATCATCAATATATATATAAATGAAATAATGAAAAGTGCCACAGACACAATAAGTGTACAGCCAAGCGGCAACCATTCCGGCTTGTTCTTGAAAATGCTTTTCAAGCATATAATATACACCAGAAACGGGACACCTACGTATGCCACAATAATCGATAGTATAAGTATAGGAATTTCCCAAATTCGCCTCGTCATAAATAATGCATAGAAAAATCCCGATCTGGAAAACGCCGGCAAATGCTGGGTCTTAAACAATGTTTTAATCTCCACCTGAAGCTGCCTGTTCTCCTCCGCAAGTTCCGACGTCTCATAAGACACTCTCTCTCCTATACGCTTTGATTTCGCCTTATCTCTCTTGTTCCATACCGAACGGGTCTTCGACTTGTTCACATCAATACGTTCATCATATACTTTCTCAATCTCCGCCTTACGTCGTTTAATGGTTTGATTTATTTCATCCTGAATAGATTTCTCCTCAGATGCAATACTTTTCTTGAGATTCTTCTCCTGAATCCTGCATTCCGCCATCTCCTTCTTAAGCTGTTCCACAGCTTCAAGGTCAGTCTGGACCTGATACAGATAATCCACATTTTCATCAAATACACTTTCCTGCATCTTTATCGCCTGTCCTTTCCTGTTACAACTCCACCGGTGCATAAAAATCTGCACTAATAATATAATATCAGACATATTTTTCAAATACAACCTTTTTAATCAATTTTTACGACAAACAAATCACACATCTCACTATAACTATTCATAAAATTTTCATAGGTTTTTATATCTTTTTGATTGTTTTTAATTTAAAAATATTATATACTGTATTTAACTGAGAATTAATTATATTCAGCTTTGCAGATAGGGAGGTGACATCAATAAATATTCTATTTTTTTTAACGCCTAAGGCCGAGGTTGCTTACCTTGATCATAGCGATTCTTTATGTCAGGCACTGAAAAAGATGGAACAGCACAAATATTCCTCAATTCCCGTACTGAGCGACGATGGGGAATATACCGGAACAGTAACAGAAGGAGATATGTTATGGTATCTGCTTCATAATAACATGAATTTTAATGATGAACAGTTAGATACTCTTCCGTTAGAAGCTGTTCCCAGAAGAAACGACTACGAGCCGGTCAATGCCAACTCTAATATGGAGGATCTGGTAAACAAGATAATGCAACAAAATTTCGTACCTGTAGTAGATGACTGTAATTGTTTTATAGGTATTGTCAAAAGAAAAGATGTAATCCAGTATTATTATGATCGTACATAAAATTAATAACATATATTCACG
>CAJOLO010000120.1 GCA_905235345.1 uncultured Lachnospiraceae bacterium | reverse complement strand
AGTTCATATTTTCTTGCCTGAAACAGCATATCCGTTATTCCAAGCAGCTCTGCCATAGTTTGATCCGCAAGAACTGTCGCCTCAGACATATCATAGTCCTTCAAACATCTGTTAAGCCTTGCTATATTCTTATCATCTAACTCTTTAATATTTTCCCGCCTCGACACAACTCTTATCCCATTTAATTCTCCGCACGATTCTTCCACAATATCAAACCACCGTCTCCTAAACAATTGTCTTCTCATATTATCTGTCCCATATATAAAATTAACATATTGAAGTTTCTTCTTCTCTGCCATAACACCATTCCACACATTTTTTCATGTCCCGCTTCCAATCCTCTTAAATATGCACAAGCCAAAACATATTACTTTTCCTGCATTAAAAAAGCAACTGACATTTTTACACATTATATTACTTTATTATATTTTTATGCTAAATTAATGATTGCGAGAGTATGAGCATTGTTGCTGCCTTGCTTGTGCGAACCGACATAACGCGAAAAGCATAAAACATCAAAGAAGTTTATAAAAAGAAAAGTCAAAAGAATAAAAATATTGCCTTAAGAATAAGTTCCCATTATAATTATAATTGATTGATATTATAACTGATTATTACAAGGAGCTAATATATGTATTCATATAAATGTATCACAGCCTACAACGGAACCCGTTATAACGGATGGCAAAAACAAGGGAACACAGCCAACACTATACAAGCCAGAATAGAAGATACTCTTTCACGTATGCTTAATGAAAATATTGAAATCACAGGCTCCGGGCGAACAGATGCCGGAGTACATGCGCTCGGGCAGGTATTTCATTTTCACTGCAATTCCAATATGGCTGATTCATTCCTTGATGATATCAACGGATATCTTCCAAAGGATATTCGAATCCTTTCGTGTGAAGAATGTTCTCCACGTTTCCATGCAAGATTAAATGCAACAGGAAAAGTTTATCAATACCGCATCGACCTCTCTGCTTACGGCAATCCGTTTCTCAGAGATACTTCTCACAATGTACCCGGCAAACTCAATATAGAAGCAATGAAAAAGGGCGCCTCATATATGACAGGCACCCATGATTTTAAAAGTTTCTGTAGTAACAAACGTATGAAAAAATCCACCATTAGAACAATTTATGATATAAGCTTTGATCTAAATACCAATGACGAACTGTTATTAATAACATTTTACGGAAACGGCTTTCTCTATAATATGATAAGAATTCTCGTGGGGACACTTATCGAAATAGGTCTCGGCATCCATACACCTGATGATGTTCCGGCAATGATCAATGGGCTCGACCGCGGACTTGCAGGACATACGGCACCTGCCAAAGGCTTATTTCTAATGAAGGTACTTTATTGATATCCACACACTAACCATCCCTTTGCTTTCAATTCATCTTATCTTTCCATCCAAGCAATAACGTCTCAAGCTCCTCATAGCTTTCTACATGATTGACCTGATCCCTTAATTTTGACGAATTCGGAAATCCCACCGTGTACCATGCCACATGCTTTCTCATCTCATGTATTCCTGAAAACTCGCCTTTATAAGCGACCATCATCCTGGCATGACGGAGCATTACATCCACCATATCGGAAAGCGGAGGTCGGTCAGGAACATAGCCTTTTTCAAAATAAGTCTTCATCTGAGAAAATATAAAAGGATTACCCTTTGCTCCCCGTCCTATCATAAATGCATCACACCCGGTCTGTTCTTTCATGGCAATAACATCTTCCGGTGTTGTCAGATCCCCATTTCCTATTACAGGGATTGAAACTGCCTCCTTCACCTGTTTTATGATATCCCAGTCTGCCTTTCCGGAATAATATTCACTTCTCAGTCTTCCATGCACTGCAACGGCCGCACCACCATTTTCTTCTATGATCTTCGCAATCTCTACTGCATTGATATGTTCTTCGTCAAATCCTTTTCGTATTTTAACCGTCACAGGAACATCACAGGTCTTTGTCATTGCAGCAACAATCTTTCCCACAAGTTCAGGCTTCTTCATAAGTGCTGATCCTTCGCCATTGTTGACAATCTTAGGAACCGGGCATCCCATATTCACATCAATAAAGTCATATCCTCTTTCCTGCACTCTTCCTGCAATCTCTGCCATAATCTCCGGATCCGAACCAAAAAGCTGAAGTCCTATTGGATGTTCCGTCTCCTCATACTTCATAAGCGGTTCGGTATTTCTGTTCTTATAAAGTATCGCCTTCGCGCTGACCATCTCCGTATATAACACATCACATCCCTGTTCTTTGCATAACAATCGAAATGGCAGGTCCGTCACACCTGCCATAGGAGCCAATATTAATTTGTCCGTCAAATCTATCATCGTCTTGCCCATTATTATACCCATCTACATACTACTGTTTTTCACAAGTCATAACTATACGTTGACTTTCCGTTACAGTTTACAACCAAGTTTCATTACCGCTTCATTCACTTCTGCTTATTGTATAAAATATTAAGTCCTTTTAACGTCAGATTAGGATCGTAATAGTGTATACTGTCCGTCTCGTCGTATATGATCTTACCAAGGCCTCCCGTTGCGACAACGGTCATATTATCAATTCCGGCCTCCTCTTTCACCTTACGAATGATATATTCCGTCTGTCCTATATGTCCGTATATTAGCCCGGACTGCATGGAAGAAATTGTATCTTTTCCAAGAATATGGTCAGGCTTCATAATCTCAATCTTAGGAAGTTTAGCTGCATCCTGCCACAGAGCATGGGCTGCAATCCTTATTCCCGGGGAAGTAACTCCGCCAACCAAAGTCGCATCCTCTAACACCAGATCATGGGTGGTAGCTGTACCGTAATCAATTACAAGCACTGGTCCTCCATATATCTCGTATGCTGCTACAGCATCCACGATTCTGTCTGCTCCCATCTCCTTTGGATTGGGTATTGCAATCTTGATTCCTGTCTTAATCCCGGGCTCAACCAATATTGGATTTACGTTAAAATATTTAATCAATCCATTAATTATATGGTGATTTACATCCGGCACAACAGATGCCATGATTGCAGCATCTACAACATCTCTTGTCATACCTCTGCTGTTAAGAAGGTCATAAAAAAAGATTCCGTATTCATCCGAGGTTCTGGGGATTTTCGTTGTCATACGGAATGTACCCTCTATATTATCCCCATCAAATAATCCTATTGTAATGTTGGTGTTACCTACATCTAATGCTAATAACATATGTATTCAATCTCCTGCATCCTGTTTCATATTATCAAAAAATATATTCTGTAATAACAACTTCCTGTTCGTCATTCTTCATCAAGCGTCTCACCCTTGATAAAGACACGGTAAAACAATTCAAGACTTTCCATAAGTTCACGTTTTGTCTGCTGATACTGCTTTATCTTTAGCGCACATCCAATCTCATCATAAAGCAGATCATTTTCATCCGCCATTGTCACAAATGATAAATGTCCGTCCTCATCATATTCCAGTGTAAGAATTCCTCCGATATCCTCAGTAAAAAGAACACACATAGCTTTCAATTCATCTTTGATTGCATCCGGAAGTTTATCAAATGCCGGATTGAGATAATATTTTTCTTCATATTTGGAAGATGCACATAAAATCATTTTATTGTCATCCATATATCGCCCTCAACTTATCCGAATAATATTTTCATTCTACCAATTATTGCATATCATTGCAAGTATTAAATAGTCATTTTGTCATTGCAAGTGCATTTGAAATTTGATAAGATTATTGAAAAGGCGTAATCCCTTTTTTTAACAATATCACACATCATAATAATGATGAGAAAGGATTAAACACTATGTTAAATCAGCACTTTATTGATATGTGCGGGCAGAAATCTGTCATAAGAGAATTATTTATGTATGGTCGCGAACGCGCAGCCGAAATCGGTTATGATAATGTATTTGATTATAGCCTCGGAAATCCGTCTGTGGCTCCACCGCAATCATTTACAGATGAGATGGTAAGACTTTTACAGGAAAGTGAACCCGTCAGTCTTCACGGATATTCTCCAACACTTGGAATTGACTCCGTAAGAGAAGCTGTTGCCGAATCTCTGAATGACCGCTTTGATATGCGCTATGAAAAGAAGGATATATTCATGGTAAGCGGTGCAGCAGGAGCCATCGCCCATGCTGTAAGAGCAGTAACAGTACCGGGAGATCAGGTTATTACATTCGCTCCATTTTTTCCTGAATACAACCCTTATATAGAGGCAACCGGTGCAGAATTAAAGATTGTACCTGCCGATATCCGTACCTTCCAGATTAACTTTGACGCACTTAATGATATGTTGAACGAAAAGGTAATGGCAGTACTTATCAATACGCCTAACAACCCCTCGGGCATCGTGTACTCATCAGAAACCATTCAAAAGCTTGCCACGATACTTACTGAAAAGGAAAAGGAATACGGGCATCCTATATATCTCATATCCGATGAACCATACAGAGAGATTGTATTCGGTGGTGTAGATGCACCATTTATTGCAGCACATTACAAAAACACACTTACATGCTATTCATTTTCCAAATCACTATCTCTCCCCGGAGAACGAATTGGATATATAGCTGTCAATCCCGCATGTGAAGATTCAGCACTTTTAGTTGATATGTTCGGTCAGATTTCAAGAGGAACAGGACACAACTGTCCACCAAGCATAATTCAGCTTGCAGTATCAAAATGCCTATACGAAACCTCTGATCTTTCCGTATATGAGACCAATAAGAACATTCTCTATACAGAACTCACCAAACTGGGATACGAAATCGTTGAACCTGGCGGGACCTTCTATATGTTCCCAAAAGCACTTGAGGCAGATGCCGTTGCTTTCTGTAACAAAGCTAAAGAGCTCGATCTGATACTCGTTCCCAGTAACACCTTCGGTGTGGAAGGACACTTCCGTATCAGCTACTGTATACCTACCGAGAAAGTCAGAAAGTCAAACGCTCCATCACCGCTTTTGAAAAGCTGGCAAATATGTATCGCTAAATTAATTATGTGTACTTGCAATCTTGTAGTGTTATACATAGATTGCAAGAAAACTGCAACCTCAAACTTTCCAAACAACACTTCTACCGAAAAAGCCCCGGATATAAGCACATATCCGGGGCTTTACATATAGTATTATATAGAGTTATTTATTCTCAAGCTTTACCTACAGATCCGAAAAGCTCCATCTTCTCCTTAACTTTATCACGGATAGCCTGTGCACCCGGAGCAAGAAGCTTACGAGGATCAAAGCCCTTACCTTCTTTATCCTTACCTGCCTCAATATATTCTCTTGTAGCTTCCTGGAATGCCCACTGGCACTCTGTATTAACGTTTATCTTAGATACACCAAGTGAAATAGCTTTTGTAATCTGG
>CAJOLO010000119.1 GCA_905235345.1 uncultured Lachnospiraceae bacterium | reverse complement strand
CTGTTCATGCATGAGTATGAGGGGAGAGGAAAGAAGTACCCGGTTGAGATTCAGCAGATGGTGAGACATCTTTCCAATGACTTTTTTAAAGAAGCGGTGTTGTTCCAGATAACCAATGGGCGGATGATTGTAGTTGTTGATATAGCCAAGAACCCTTCGTATGAGAATTCCATCAATCATATGCTTACGAAGTTTGATGAAGTGAATGCTAATAGTAAGCTGGAGTTTAAGATTAATATAACCAAGACTGTCAATGAGATAAGCGAGATTAATGATTATGTCGGATTGATCAGCTATGTGGAATCGGGAATGAAGGAGAAAGATGTTTATTTCATTGAGTCTAAGGATGTTGAGAATTATTTTGAGCATAAGTATATATTGACAGAACTTGAAGATATTAATAATAAGAAGGATCTTAATGATTCCAGAGTTGAGGTTTATTGTCAGCCGGTGCTTAATATCTTAACCGGAAAGTATGATACTGCCGAGGCGTTAATGCGTCTGAATCTTGAAAAGGTTGGAATGGTATTTCCCGTTGGCGGAGGAGAATGGTTATATACATACCTTGAGCCGTATAATTCTTAATAAGACCTGTGAACATATCAAGTCAATGATGGATTGTTCATATATCGTTAAGCGTATCTCTGTTAATTTTGCTGTCTCTGAGGTGAGAGATGAGGATTTCTGTAAAGATATCAATGATATTATAAAGAAGAGCGGAATTCCTTATGAGAAGATAGCGGTTGAGATAACAGAAAGTCAGAACGAGAGTGATTTCTGTATCATGAAGGAGAAGATTAATGAACTCCGTCAGCATGGTATTAAATTCTATCTTGATGATTTTGGAACGGGTTATTCCAATTTTGAACGTATTATGGAGCTTCCGTTTGATATTATTAAGTTTGACCGTTCGCTGGTGCTGGCCTGCGGCACTGATTTTAAGTCGCAGAGAATGGTATATTATCTTGCCAAGATGTTCAGTGATATGCAGTATTCGGTGCTCTATGAAGGTGTTGAGACTATGGAGGATGAGGAGAAATGCAGGCAGATGTGTGCTAATTATCTTCAGGGATATAAGTATTCTAAGCCTATTCCGATTGAGAAGCTTACCGATTATTTCGAGAAGGAGTCTGCATGACCGTAAAAACAAAGAAATATATTTAACTAAGAATTATAAAATAAAATATGGGGAGGGCATTGTTTTATGGGGAAAACGACTGAAAAAAAGAATTCTTTTTTCTATTCATTGAAATTTCAGATGATTGGACTTAATGTGTTGATTTTTATTGTTCTGATCATTACGTTATTTATAGTTAGAAAGAATGTTAATAATCTGACGGAACAGGCATTTGTATTA
Organism: uncultured Lachnospiraceae bacterium; assembly: GCA_905235345.1. Classification (GTDB taxonomy): domain Bacteria; phylum Bacillota; class Clostridia; order Lachnospirales; family Lachnospiraceae; genus CAG-590. The sequence goes on along the minus strand of CAJOLO010000119.1, from coordinate 4,234 downwards.
AACAAAACCAGTACAGGATCGATGAATGCAGTTGGGGAAGTGCGGGTAGCGGTGGAGCATCTTTACGGAAATTCTACCAATGCAATGCTAAGAAAGAATCTCGATCAGGAAACTAAAAGTAAATATTTGGATGAGTATAATTCGCAGAAGGAAATGATTGATACAAATCTGGGAATGCTTATTGATGTATGCGAAAATGCAGGAAACACAGAAGTGGCAGAGGTATATAGATCACTGAAAAATGCTACGGATGATTACCTTATGGTAATAGATGCTTCTCTTTCCGTAATGGAGTCCGGTGATTACAGTAAAGTAGATGATATATTATCACAGATAGAAGATTCCATGAATGGGGTGAAAGAAGGTCTTAACAGTGTTGATGAGGTCATGGTTAAGTTTGACGATGATATTTATGTAGCACTTGAAGCTGTCAATCATCAGGTAACGATGAAAACGATTATTTTCTTCATATTCCTTATAGTGGTAATCGTCTTAAACTGGGTGCTGACTGCGATTCGTGTGAATCATAGGATTTCAAGCATTTCAACGGAGATTCAGGAAATGATAAGAAAAATACGCGACGGAAAGGGAGATCTTACCGCACGTATTAATACGACTTCCAGGACAGAGATGGCACAGATTATCGATGGTATCAATGAATTTATCGAAAGCCTGCAGTCGATTCTTAAGGATGTAAAGAATGGTACAAAGGTTCTTGCGGATTCATCCGAGATTGTTACTGCAAAGGTTACGAAAGCAGAGGATTCCGTGACAAGTACTTCGGCAGCTATGGAGGAACTTTCAGCGAGTATGGATAACGTATCCCAGACAGCGGAGAATATTGGAGCTAATCTGGAAGATGTACGTCAGGCAGCTAACGAGATTGAGGAAGAGGCAGTAAGCGGTGCTAACCGTGCTAAGGAAATTCAACAGGAGGCGTCCGGAATCAAATCTGTTGCCGGAAAGAAAAAAGATACGACCGGTGCAAAGATGCAGGAGCTTTCAGGTACATTGACACAATCGGTTCATGATTCTGAGAAGGTTAAGCAGATAGGGGCACTTACAGATGAAATCCTGTCCATTGCATCACAGACAAATCTGTTGGCACTTAATGCATCTATCGAGGCTGCGCGTGCAGGTGATGCAGGAAAAGGCTTTGCGGTTGTTGCAGATGAGATATCAACGCTTGCGGCTAATTCACGTGAGACGGCAAGTAACATTCAGGAAATCTCCAAAGAAGTCATGGATGCCGTGCAGACACTTTCTGACCAGGCAACGAGGGTCATTGATTTTATTAATACAACAGTTTTAGCTGATTATGATTCCTTCGTTGAAACCGGAGAGAAATATGAAAAAACAGCTGAGATTATTGAAGATATGACAGTGAGGTTCAGACAGAAATCTGACCATCTGAATGATATTATGAACGAGATGTCGGATTCTGTTGCTGCTATTACGAGTTCTGTGAAGGAATCAACCTCTGCAATCTATATGTCTGCGGAGAACTCTACGGAAATCGTTCAGGAGATTCAGGGAATCACAGATGCTATTTCTGAAAATAGCAGGGTAACGGACGAACTGTCTAAAAATGCAGCTCGTTTCGAGTATATTTAACTAAGTCGGAGAAATCCCACTCCTCTAAGCGAAGTGTAGTCGGGGGTATAACAAATTATATTCATTATTGTAAAAATCGTATATGTTGCAGTATTGGGAAAAATATGATACAATGACTGATATTTAAGCTGGTGTGGCAATTGTCCGCACCAGCTATTTTAACTCAATTTTCTATTGGAATTATTTGATCACATAAGGAGATAATAATATGCAGGGAATGTTATATATATGCGCAACGCCGATTGGAAACCTTGAGGATATTACGTTGCGGACATTACGAATACTGAAAGAGGTTGATCTGATTGCGGCGGAAGATACCAGGAACAGCATAAAATTGTTGAATTATTATGACATAAAGACTCCGATGACCAGTTATCATGAGTATAACAGGTATGACAAGGCAAAAGTATTGGTGGACAAGATGCTGTCAGGAACCAATGTGGCAATAATCACTGATGCCGGTACACCTGCGATATCTGATCCGGGGGAGGAACTGGTCAGACAGTGTCATGAGGCAGGGATAACAGTGACTTCACTTCCGGGACCTTCTGCGTTTGTAACAGCACTTACTATATCCGGAAGAGATACGAGGCGTTTCTGTTTTGAAGCGTTTCTGCCTAATGAGAAAAGTGACAGGAAGGAGCGGCAGGAAATATTTTATGAGCTTTCCAAAGAGACGAGAACGATCATACTTTATGAGGCACCGCATAAACTTGTGAGAACCTTGAATGATCTGTATGAAACGCTTGGAAACCGCAGGCTATCACTATGTCGTGAACTTACGAAGAAACATGAGGAGAATTTCAGAACAACCATAGGTGAGGCGATAGAATATTACAGGAATAATGAACCGAGAGGGGAGTATGTTCTTGTAATAGAAGGAATATCGAGGAAAGAACTGAAGGAAGACGAGATGAAAGAGTTTCTTGAAATGACCATTCCGGAACACGTAGCATATTATACGGAGCAGGGCATGGACAAGAAGGAAGCGATGAAGCGCGTTGCAAAAGACAGAGGGGTAGGCAAGAGAGATATATATCAGGCACTTTTAGAGAAGTAGAATTTGCATTTGAATTACATGTAGGGATGTGGTAAGATGCGGATTGTAATGTTTATAGCGAAATATGAAGTTATGATGTGGGTAAATTCTCAGAAGGGATTCTGCGTGATATAAAATGGAAAAGATGAAAGAAACAGATAATGATATTCTTAGATTAGCAAAACCGAGAAAAAAAGGACTATGGAGATTGATATTCAGCAGATTTTTTGTGGTTTTATCTCTTATCGTTTTACAGATTGCAATTGTATATTATATGTTTGTCAGATTTTCCAGGTATCTGCCACATTTAGAAGGGCTTCAGATAGCATTTTCAATTGGTATAGTCATTTATTTGTTTAACAGCAGTATGGATTCATCAGCCAAGCTTACGTGGATAATACTTATTTCCGTTGTTCCGGTTCCGGGGGCTATATTCCTTGTATTTACAAAAGGGGAACTGGGCTATAACGGTTTTGGAAAGAGGTTACAAGCTATACTGCGAGACTCGGATAATGTAATTGAGCAATCACAGGATACGATAAAACGTCTTGGAGAAGATGATTCCGATGTCGAGGCTTTGCATAAATATGTCAACAGACAGGGGAGTTTTCCTGTGTATGATGATACGGAAGTTACTTATTTTCCACTTGGAGAGGATAAATTCGAGAGTTTGCTGACAGAGCTTTCCAAGGCAGAGAAATATATCTATCTGGAATATTTTATAGTCGAAGAGGGATATATGTGGGGGAAGATTCTGAAAATTCTTGCTGAAAAAGCTAAGGCCGGTGTGGATGTCAGAGTTATGTATGATGGTGCATGTGAGATTACCACACTTCCTCATGATTATACAAAACGTATGGAAAGCCTTGGGATTAAGTGCAAGATGTTTTCTCCGCTTCTGCCATTTGTTTCGACCTATTTTAATTACCGCGATCATAGAAAGATTCTGGTTATTGATGGTCTTGTGGCATTTAACGGCGGGGTCAACCTGGCAGACGAATATATTAATCGAAAGGAAATATACGGACACTGGAAGGATACCGCAATTATGCTGAAGGGCGGGGCAGCCGAGAGCTTTGCACTTATGTTTCTTCAAATGTGGAATGTGACAGAGCGGGGAAATTCTCTGACAAAAGAGGACTATTGCAGGCTTATAGAGCCGCCGGAAAATAAGCGTAACAGTTTGCATTCTCCCATGAACGAATATAAGAACACGAATGGATATGTTATGCCGTATGGTGATTCTCCGTTAGATTCAGATAAGGTGGGAGAAAATGTATATATAGATATTCTTTATAAAGCGACCGGGTATGTGCATATTATGTCACCATATCTCATATTGGATGATGAAATGAAGACGGCACTAAAATTTGCGGCAGAGCGGGGCGTGGACGTGAAGATAATTCTTCCCGGAATACCCGATAAAAAGGTTGTATATGGTCTGGCTAAGTCCTATTATTATGAACTTATCAGATCCGGAGTAAAGATTTATGAATATACGCCGGGATTTGTTCATGCGAAAGTCTTTGTGAGTGATGACATAAAAGGTACGGTTGGAACTATAAATCTTGATTACAGGAG
>CAJOLO010000118.1 GCA_905235345.1 uncultured Lachnospiraceae bacterium | reverse complement strand
GTCTTGATAAAGCCGTGTACGTTGGTGATATTCAGGGAGATTATGTGTCGAGTTGTGAAGCGGGTGTAGAATTCGTATATGCTGCTTATGGATTTGGGCAGATGGAGCAGGTGACACCGGAAATACAAGCATTTTCTGAATTACCCGGGGTTGTAGACAGAATATTGTAAAAACGGTAAAGTGATGTATGATAAAAAGGGAATAGTTGTAATTAATCAGAAATATGATGAAATAAAAGAGAAGCGAAAGATAATTGTCTTTCGCTTCTCAAATAAGGGGGAGGGTAGAGTACACTTAAGTCGCACCATAGGTTTGACTTATGTACTCGATATGAAAAGTATTTACAATAAATACTATATATAAAAATTGTGAATAAATTGTGTTCAAAGATTTTATAGTTTGTGAAGATACTAAAGAAAATCTTAAATAGATGGTTGTGATACTGTAACTAACAATTTTAAGTATAAGGAGGAACGTATTGATATATGAAATTTAAAGATATAGAAAAGAAAGAATCAGGTAAGTTTATAACAAGATATGATATTACTTATGAAACTATCGATCATAAGGAAAAGATATATGAGATGATAAGCAGAAATCCCGATCTTAAAACCAGAGAACAACTCGCTGATCATCCCGCGGATTCTGTTGTGCTTATCATGCATGATGAGAGTGGAGAGAAGCTGCTGCTCAATAAGGAGTATCGTATGGCATGTGGTGATTTTGTTATTAATTTTCCGGCAGGGCTGATTGATCCCGGTGAGAATTATGAACAGAGTGCAAGGCGGGAACTTAAGGAGGAAACGGGACTTGATATTATAGAGATTAATGATGTGCTTAATGAGAGTTTTTCTGCTATCGGGTTTTCTAATGAAAAGAATATCTGTGTTGTCGGAGTGGCAGCGGGAACATTTACTCCCAGTACTTCGACAGTGGAGGAGATAGAGGCAGGCTGGTACACCAGGGATGAAGTGAAGGAGCTTTTGAAAAAGGAGTATTTTGCGGCAAGAACTCAGGCGTATTGTTATATGTGGAGCAAAGGTAAATAAGAGAAAATCCCCTTAAGAATAGCAATTAGTCCATGCGTATTCCCGGGGGATTTCGTAATAATTATGCCAGATATTCATATACCATAATGAAGTGGCACAGGCTTCCGGCCATTACAAAGCAGTGAAATAACTCGTGATTTCCGAAGTTCTTCCAATTGAATCTTGCCAGCAGAGGAAGCTTGAGTGCATATATAATTCCACCTATGGTGTATATTATTCCGCCAATCAACAACCATGTAAATGCAGCATGTGGAAGACTCTCTATGACAGTAGGGAATGCAATTGCGACCAGCCAGCCCATTCCTATATAAAGTACTGAGGATACCCAATGAGGGCAGGTGATCCAGCATATCTTAAAGATTGTACCGATAACGGTAATTATCCATACAGTTGCCAACAGCGGAATGCCTATGTTTCTCGGGAGAGCCATGAGGCATACAGGAGTATAGGAGCCTGCTATGAGTACGAATATCATGGAATGATCAATTTTCCTAAGTGTACGGTTGACTTTTTCCGATATGTCGAAGGTATGATAAGTTGTGCTTGCGGCATAAAGTGCAATCATACTTACGATAAATATGACAAATGCACTAAGATATGAACGGTGAATACCATGGTATGCTTTAATAATGAGCGGTGCTGAAGCAAGAATGGCACCTGTCATGGCAATAAAATGTGTCAATGCACTGCCGGGATCTTTAACTTTGAAGGTATATTTTTCTGTTGAGACAGAGGTGTCATCTGTTGCTTTAGTCTGAGCAAAAGCATTCATTTCTTTTGAAGTAAATGACAATCTATCCGTTGCATTTGCAGTTATATGAGCTGTGTTCATATAATGTCACATCCTTTCTGTATAAAATATAAACAATACATTAATTATAGTAAAACCGGCTTGCGGGTTTATTATAATGAAGAATAAAACGAGCATTTATATAGTGACTATGTGACGTAGTAATGAATACTACATCATGCCACATGCATATAATACATCTTATAAATAGAATATGCAAGTTATTTTTTTAAATTAATGAAAAAATTGTCAGAATTATAATGTTTTACAATATAAAGTATACGTGTTACAATGTAACGAGCTGATTTCGGATTGGCTTAGTTTATTTACGCTGTATTAGTTTCACGATCAAGTTTTAAAATATGTAATATAGAGTTGAATCGGGGAATAACATTATATTATGTAACTGTACAGAGCCTGGTACACCGATTCTAAGTGGCATAGCAGTTGCTATATTAAAGAATGATATGGAGGCCTATAGATATGAAGAAACAATCCTGGAAACCCGGCAATATGCTATATCCGGTTCCGCCGGTGCTTGTAAGCTGCAGGGATAATGAGGGTAATGACAATGTATTAACTGTAGCGTGGGCAGGTACTATATGTTCTGATCCTGCGATGCTCTCAATCTCTGTACGAAAAGAGAGACATTCCTACCGGATGATAAAGGAAAGCGGAGTTTTTGTTGTTAATCTTACAACCAGGAGTCTTGTAAGAGCAACAGACTACTGTGGCGTTAAGAGTGGAAAAGATGAAGATAAATTTCAGACAGCACATTTAACTAAGGGCGAAGCGGAAATAATCAATGCGCCTATTGTAATGGAGAGCCCTGTGAATATTGAATGTAAGGTGAAACAGGTGTTAGAGCTTGGGAGTCATGATATGTTCATTGCCGAGGTAGTGAATGTACAGGTGTCAGAGAAGTATATGGACGAGAAAGGTGCATTTCATTTGGAAGATACAGAGCTGATTGCATATTCTCATGGCGTTTATTATGAGCTCGGCAGGGAACTGGGTTCATTTGGTTATTCTGTGAGGAAACAGGCACATACTAAGGTAAGGAATGCATAAGAATAGAGGAATAGTTGTGAAGAAGATAGATTTCAAGACAAGAGTACAATGGGATTATTTTAAGTCAGCAATTTTCGGACTTGCAATAGGAATGCTTATTGCACCGGGAATTAAGGATATAAAGAATGAATACGACAGTGCGGAAAAAGGAACCCAAAAGAGCATGAAGGAGAAGGCAGAGGATGTTGCATCTTCGATCATGAATCATTTTGCATGGGGAGATAAGGTCAAGGTAATAATTAACGGTAAAGTGGTGGCGATTGCAAAGAGTAAAGAGGAAGGCGAAGAATCGTATAAGGCCGCCAGACTTGCCTATAATGCCGATGGCGTGAAACCTATATGGGTCACTGCAGAATATAAGCCGGTTAATAAGGAGGATGAATCTGATAAGGCACTTCTTAAAGAGATGAAGACTCTTAAGGGAGATGAGCTTGAGAATGAGATTCTGGCCAGCTTTGACAATTACGCTTCTAAGGATAAGAAGCTGGCATATACCATGCGTATTGATGATTATACGGTAACGGTGGAACATTTTGAGGATGTCGTTTCTGTTTTGGAGGACGCTCAGAGTGCTTATGATGATAATAATGAATTTCAGGTCGGACTTAAATCTCCGGAGAGTAAGAATGTTACCATGTACGAGGTTGAGGTTGCCAGAAAGCTTGAGGATGGCGAGAGAGTTATGCCGGATAAGTTAGAGAGCGGAGAGCAGACAGGTGATGGTGAGCCGGAGAGTGATGATGAGAACGGCGAAGGAACCGGGAATTCAAGCGAGGATACAGGCAATGCGGCAGATATCGGTGTTAATGGTGAGGAGAAGATAATTCCACGGTATATAAAAACAGCGTTGACGGAGGGACAGTCGGAAAGTGGAAGCGTGGACAATGAAGGTGACAGCAGCAGTGATACTGCTGTGGCCGGGGAAGGCAATGCCGAATCACAGGAAGGCGGGACTTCGGATAATGAAGGCAATGCGGATTCCAATGAGGACAGCACCGGTGAAAATGATGCTGCGGATACGAACAATTCTGAGGATGCTGCAACCGATGATGAGACAGAAAATGATGCTGCAGAGAGTGTAGCAGGAGATGGTGCAGCGGAAACAGATGCGGAGAAAAATCCTGCGGTTGCAGAGGCAGAAGAGAAGCTTTCTGCTGAGGATGGTGTGAAATATGTAGGCTTCTCAGACAGGATTTCCGTGGTCGAGACCTATGTTAACGCATCACAGATTGAGGACAGGGATACAGTTTATAATGAAGTTACAACACCGGTTGATGAAGCCGGGGTATATGTGGTGGTTCCGGGAGACTGTCTTTCGATCATTGCTGAAAAGGTCGGGATGAGTGAAGACAGGATTAAGGAATTAAATGAAGGAATTGAGAATGATGACGACATCTATTATGATGACAGATTAAACATTGTCGTGCCCACACCTCCGGTAGAGGTCATGGTGGAGAAACAGGAGACCTATACGGAGAATTATTATGCTGATGTGGAATATCAGGATGATGACAGTATGTTTATCGGAGAGACCTCTGTAATTCAGGAGGGAACACCGGGAACACATACGGTTACGGATCTTATTACATATAAGGGCAACATAGAAAGTGACAGAAAGCAGATTGATGAGGTTGTTGAGGTTGCCGCAGTTCCTGAGATAGTGCTTAGGGGAACAAAATCACAGCCTACATATATGTTCCCTGTAACGAACTGGAATGTGACATCTAACTTTGGATATCGTTGGGGAAGATTGCATGCCGGAACTGATGTGGGTGTTCCGCAGGGAACTACTGTGAGGGCATCAAGAGGCGGTCAGGTTATCACTGCAGGCTGGGTTGGCGGCTATGGAAACTGTGTTATTATCGATCATGGAGATGGCGTGGCGACAAGGTACGGACATTTAAGTGAGGTGCTTGTAAGTGTCGGTCAGTATGTGGATCAGGGAGATCAGATTGCACTGTCAGGTAACACGGGACGCAGTACGGGACCGCATCTGCATTTTGAGATCCGTATCAATGGTGAGGCGGTGGATCCGTTACCGTATCTATATCAGACACAGTGATCATTTACATGTTTTTTTTGAAACGAGTCTTGAAAGAACGAAATATAAGCAGTATCATTGTAAAGAAGATGCGTAGTCTATACAGGAGGAACTTAAAATGGAATGGAACGAAGCGATTGAAGACTTGGAGGCACGGCGCGCGAGGGCAAAGCTTGGCGGT
>CAJOLO010000117.1 GCA_905235345.1 uncultured Lachnospiraceae bacterium | reverse complement strand
TCTCTCCACAAATTGAACATTCCATACAAGGAACATTTTTAACAACAATAATGCATCCATCATGTTCAACCGTAAATGTAGTCTTTGTATTGATTCTATTATCATCAAAACACATATTACACATTCCTATCTCCTCCTTGTCTTATAATCATTTTCCCAATGTTCATTATCCGGGTAACATGCTGATATAATAATTATCTTCTTCCCATTGTACCCAACAACAACATGTATCATTCTGTTTTCATTACATTTCGAACCTAAAATCAAACATGCCGGAAAAGTTTTATCCGAAGAATCAGCATCATCTTGTGTATTCTATAGGTGTCGACCCACTTATAGCCTCTCTGATATCTTCTATCTTCATAATACTCTCTTTCTGCATATATTATTAGGCTAATAATATCACAACAAATATTCTACTTCAACAGAAAAGAAAATTAATACGTCTGCTTCCTGATGGTCTCGATTATATTCTGCTTTCTGATTCTTGCAAGTGACAGATGCATGGTAAGCCCCACAACGGCCGCCACGAACAACACCGATAACAATATAGCGTACACAGGCACATAATACCCATAATCCACTCTCTTTGCCACAGCCATATAGATGGCATAGGACAGTGCCAGTCCGAGCGGCAGCCCGATAAGCAATGACTTCGTTCCGTACATTATGCTCTCAAGCCTTACCATACCGTCAAATTCCCGTTTCGTCATGCCGACGGATTTCAACATCGCAAACTCCTTTGCCCGCAGATTCATATTCGTATAAATGGTGTTGAATATATTCGTCACGCCAATAAGTACTATTACAATTATGAATCCATACGAAAAAATAGAAACCAGCAGCATTATATTATTCACCTGTTTTTCCTCGGCACTGACATTGTACACACTCACATCTTTTAAGTTCTCGTCCTTTTCAACTGTCTTGTAAATCAGTTTCTCCAATTCGTCAGGTTTTTCTGAATTAATATACAAACCCAGTGAATACATGTCTCCCTCCCATACCGGCTTATCAAAAAATCCCTCACAGACAAATATAATTTTATTACCACCAAAAGTGAAGCCCGTAGGTCTAACATCACTTTTCGCCGTAATCGTTATCTTTTGAGTATATTGCGGCATAGACTCCTCCCCATATCCAACACCGTCATCAGCGAACCCTTTATCAATCCTGTGCGGTCTGTCATATCTCCTTTCCTCATAGGTATAAGTAAGAGGAATTTCATCCCCCTTTTCAATATTTGTCATATTGTTCATTTCCATACTTCCATCATCATTATATGATACTCCGTTATCCTCCAATATCGCAACCTTAGTTATATCATCAGCTTTGATACCTATCCGGTCCAGGAAGTCACGATAATTGTCTTCTTCTAAAATTGCCACTTCAATATACTCTTCGCCACCATCACCGTATTGATAATCTCTTTTAACAAGCTCCCTGGGTATCCAGCCCGTAAATAGTACAGGAATTGTGTAGTTGTCAACTCCCGGCAGAGCTGCCAGTGTCTTTAACTCTTTCATATATTGTTGAAATGTCTCCTCGCTTCCGTCATACACACTACTATCAACATCTATCATCAGATCACAGCCATAACTTTCATATCCACTCTCCGCCATCTTCTTCACATAACCAATAAAGGAAGATATGGCAATAAATGTTGCAACCCCTAAAACTATGGAAACAACCGTTGTCCGATAGCTTCTCCGACTTCTTTTCAGATTCTTTGCGGCGATCACTCCTCCTATTCCGAAAAGCTTCTTTGTAAGCTTTCCCGTCTTTAGCTTATTACCCTTAATCTTTATCTCCTTATTACCTCTTATTGCCTCAAGCGGTGATTGCTTTGCCGCAATTTGCGCAGGGATTATGCAGGCAAAATATATGGTTATTGCCGACATGCAAATGGCAATTGCCGCTACCCACCACGGAAAAACAAAATGAAAATCAAACCCGGTAATCGCGTCAATGCCTCCAAGCAGTTTCTGTACAATAACAGTAAGAATTGCCACTACAATAACACCAAGTAAAACTCCAAGTGTTATTCCCGCTGCCCCTATATAGAAGCCCTCCTTAAGCACTATTTTTCTGATCTGTCTCTTTGTGGCTCCTACACTTGAAAGCATTCCTAACTGAACCTTCTTCTCTGCCACTGATATTCTAAAGCTGTTACTTATAACAAATATACTTGTTACAACAATAATTGCAATGATGATACCGGCAAGCGCCGCAACCATTGCGGTGGTAGTATCGCCAACACCACCAAGTATTGTTACAAGTTCATTTTTGTCAAAGTAAAATTCTGAATTATAATCGTTACCATCATTTTCTGTTTCACTTAATTTTTTATCAATATGCTTATCAAGCTCATTTTCAATCTCTTCGGTGTAACTGATATAATTTCTTGGATTATCATAAGTAAAGTACACATTAACATTGAAGACATCCGTGTTACGATAAACAGAGAATGTGTTGTCCATCATTTCCTTCAATGACAGAGGATTCGCCATTGACTCGTTATTATTATCCGGATCGTCTTTCTCCGTTATAACTTCTCCGCCATGGTTCATCCCTGTGATACACACATAGCCGCCGCTATTATATCTCTGCACCATATCGTTAGGATATTCCATAACACCCACGATTGTGAATTCATGCGGAGTAATATCTGCAAGCCTTTCACCTATTGCGTTCTCCTCTGACGTTTCCGAATCCTCTTCGATTATTTTGATACTCTCCTCTGACGCATCTTCATCAATGATATCCTCTTCATCCCAGTAATAACTTGGGCTGTCTATGGCAATCTCCTGACCTGCTTTCTCTCTCCTTCCAAGTTCAAGAGTTACCTTATCACCCACTTTCAAACCTTCAGTGTCTTTCCAATAACCTCTCACCTGCTTAGTTATAAGGAGCTCATTGTCATTTTGCGGCAACCTGCCCTCAATAACATCAAGCGCTACATCAGAGAAAGCTTCATCATCAAATGCCATCACACATATATACTGTTCTCCTGTAATTTGGTCAATTTCAGCAGTACCCACAGGCATGGATACCCCCGCCTTTACCACATGGGCATTATCTATCACATACTGCATCACATCTGCCGGAACATCCGATGCTTCACCATGAAATGATCCATAAATGTTACTAAGATAATTGATCATTCCCTCACGAAATGTAGCCACCATTCCGGCAACTGCACATATAAGCGCCGTGGACAGCATAACACCTATTATAGTCACACATGTGCGCTTCTTATTCCGCATAATGCTCTTTTTTGTAAAATTCTTAATCACATCCATACTATACATCCTCACTCATTTTTTGTTACCATTTACATTCAATGTTACAGTTCACTCGCAATGTCATTAACTTAAGTTTTTTCATCCCCCTCATCCGTCAGCAAATCTTTGATTTGCTGACACCTTCCCCCTTGGGGGGAAGGCTTAAGTAAATGACATTGGTTCACTCGGTGGCGTACGTCTGAACAGTAACCATTCAATAATTCACATTAATTTTCCGTCGCTCACTGTCAATACTCTGTCTGCCTGCTTCGCAATCTCCAGATCATGGGTTATCATAATTATAGTCTGTCCCTGAAGCTTATTAGCTTCTTTAAGAAGTTCAACAATCTCATCACTAGCCTTCTTATCCAGATTACCGGTAAGCTCATCTGCAAGCAGTATAGCAGGATTGTTGATAAGCGCTCTTCCGATTGCCACTCTCTGCTGCTGTCCGCCTGACAACTGATTGGGCAGATGGTCCTCTCTGCCTTCAAGTCCAAGCTGGGAGATTATCTCCTTCACCCTGTCAGGATCCACCTTCTGCCCGTCCAGATCCATAGGCAGTGTTATATTCTCTCGAGCTGTAAGTACCGGCAGCAGATTGTAAAACTGATAGATTATCCCCACCTGTCTTCTGCGAAACACAGCAAGAGTATCATCATTCATCTTGAAGATATCTTCTCCGTCTATATACACACTTCCGGATGTCGGTCTGTCCACACCACCTATCAGATGCATGAGTGTTGACTTTCCGCTTCCGCTGGCACCTATGATACACAAGAACTCTCCTTTTTCCACGGTAAATGATACATCATCCACCGCACGTACCTCTGTATCTCCGCTGCCATAAGTTTTTAAAAGATGTTCCACCTTAACTATTTCCAATTCTTCTTCCTCCTGTTATTTCCTATTTTTCACTTTCTAATAAGCTACTATACTGCGCCTATTCACAGTCAATCTATGCTGGTGATGTGTGTAATTGTTCACTGTGAATAGTAACTATACCACATCAAAATGACTTTAAAGTGACTATGCATTATTGTTTTTACCGTCCTTATATGTTAAACTATAATCATTAATAATTTTTTACCTAAATATCGATAATCGAAAGGATGGTTGCTATGGCTCAGGTTGCCGAATTTTATGGTTTTAAAGTCTTTATAGATAATGACTTTGAAGGTTCTCCCAATATTTTAGTTGATTATGAAGAAGAACATTTAAGGGGGCACTATAATCTCGAAAAGTGTGAGTTTACGGACATTGTATTTCCTGAATATCTGATTATGGTAATACAAGATTGGATTTCTGACAATATCAATGCTCTTAAGAAAATGTGGGAACAAAAAACTATATCCGTTTTACCGGAATGGGAGGAGTAATTTGGCTATATTAAAAAAATTCTTAGTTACGAAATATGCCTTTGGGATATAGAAGGCAATGCATTAAGAGGCATTCCATTATTGCTTATTCGTAAAAACGGTTTCACCGAAATCGTAAGCTTTGAAAACGGAAAAGTAACTCATGAAATGGGAGATAAAATCGCAAAAGCTTCTGTTCGAAATTCTATTTATACATGGATTATTAATAATCATGATAAACTCTTAGAGGAATACAATCTTGCAAACAGTTATTCTTTTGAATATCAACCGAAAAATTTTTAACGAAATACGCCCCTGAGATACATACCTGTATCACAAGGGCTTTTCTCAATCATATCAATTATCTTAGCATCTCTGCCTACACTATATCCGCATACGAGACATATTGTAAAATGCCAGCACTGCATTTAACACGAGAATAATTCCGATAATACGAACGATCATATTGGGAATATCTAACGGATTAGCTATTACAAAT
>CAJOLO010000116.1 GCA_905235345.1 uncultured Lachnospiraceae bacterium | reverse complement strand
ATAAACATTTATAAAATAAGGAGAAAAACGCATGAAGAAATTTCTGGAGGAGTTCAAGGAATTCGCACTCAAAGGTAACGTAATGGACATGGCTATCGGTGTTATCATCGGTGCTGCATTCGGCAACATCATCACTGCACTTACAGAGAATGTCATCAATCCTATCATCGGATGTATCGGTAATCCTGAAGTAACAGGCTTCACTATTCCGCTCATCAAAGGACAAGCTATTGACTTAGGTGCACTTATCACAGCGATCATCAATTTCTTATTGATGGCACTTGTATTATTCCTAGTAATCAAGGCTATGAATAAGGCTATGAGCATCGGAAAGAAGAAAGAGGAAGCAGCTGCTCCCCTCACAAGAAAGTGCCCATACTGCAAGAGTGAGATTGATATCGAGGCAACAAAGTGTCCTCACTGTACATCTGATGTACCTAAAGAGTAATACATATGATCAAGGAGACCGTCCAGCTATACTGAACGGTCTCCTTATTTATTCCTGCTCTTGTAACAAACTCTTTCTAAGCCAAGCTCAGCTCTATCCATGGGAGCATAACTTATATCCTCCCGTTGCCGAATCATTTATATTGATTGGAGATGAACGATTACCTGCTCATATAATTATCATACTTTTTCATACTTTGCCAACCGTACCTTATAATCAGCCAACTCCTTCTGCAGCCCATCGTTCTCCTTCTGCAGTCCATCGTTCTCCTTCTGCAGCCCATCGTTCTCCTTCTGCAGCCCATCGTTCTCCTTCTGCAGTCCATCAATTTTCTGCTCATACTCTTCACACAAGATGTCCACTTCTGTCATTAATGAATGATCCGTCATATCGCGTAACACCTCCAATCCATCTGAATCTGTATTCCGGTAAAGATATTCACATAGCAGCAGGGTATAATGCTTCAGTTTCTGTTCATCTGCCGTAGTGATATTCCCCAGTTCATGATTCTTCTCTATGCTTCCAATGATATCACACTCTATAAGCTTTTTCAATTCCTCCGAACTTTTCGTCATATGTTTATTATGTATCCAATACCGCAGTTTCAGCAGATGAAACGGTATCAGAATCACCATCTTCCGATCATTGATCTCCTCCACAGAAATATCCGGCAACTTAATCACCGGAACCTTGTACTCATAAATATCCTTTCCTTCATCAAACTCTAACAACAGCGTGTATTCATCAGGCACTTTCCCTTCATAATACAGATAAATTACAACAGGCTTGGGAAATCGTAATCGACAACTTCCTTCCGCCACTTCTCTAGTTCGGTATGCATGGCTGAAACCATATTCAAACACACGAAATACGATTGTCCTGTCATTAGACATCTGAGCTTCCAAATGATATGAATACTGCCCATTGATCGTTATGATTGTATCCGCCAGAACCTTCTTCATCTTATCATCTAAGAACTCTGTCCAATTATAGCTCACTGTACTATCCAACGGATAATCTGTATTATACAGTCCATTGATCATATTGATTACCGCTCTCGCCGACAGTGTAAGACATTTCTTGAATAGCCTGTCAAAAATATCCTTGATGTCTGATGCACTCTTATATTCTTCCCTGTCATTCTTAACAATCCTTACTTTACTCTCATTTCCTATATTATCTTTCATAATATACTCTTGTCCTCCGATATTATTTCTGATGCGCATCGGATATAATTATTATAAAAAATGAAATTATAACTTTCAATGTGAAAACCATGAAAAATTATGAATAAATAAATTTTATTATGTACATTTGATGTAAAGTATGTATTTTTTTTCAAACTTTTGAATAATCTATGAAAAAATCGCCATATCCGTTATCTTAAGGATATGGCGATTTTAATTTAAAAACCGTTCTGAGCCTGTCAATTATTGATACCGGCTCTAAACCATTATTCAATTAAGCATCAAACCTCTGCTTTGTTCAACAGTCTTATGCTGATGAACTATCTTAACCGCATTACAGCTGAAATTATACTAACTTAACTGTATTGATCTTAACTCCGGGACCCATAGTAGAAGTAAGTGTTACACTTCTGAAATACTGTCCCTTTGCAGCAGATGGCTTAACCTTGTTAATCTCATCTATTAACGCTTGGAAGTTGTCTGTTAACTGCTCCTCTGAGAAAGAAGCTTTTCCAACTGGCACGTGTACAATGTTGTTCTTGTCAAGTCTGTACTCAATCTTACCTGCTTTGATATCCTGAACTGCCTTGGTAACATCAGGAGTTACTGTTCCTGCCTTAGGGTTCGGCATTAATCCCTTAGGTCCAAGTACACGACCAAGACGTCCAACAACACCCATCATATCAGGAGTTGCTACAACAACGTCAAAGTCTAACCAACCTTCGTTCTGAATCTTAGGAATTAACTCCTCGCCACCAACATAATCTGCACCTGCAGCTGTTGCCTCGTCAAGCTTATCTCCCTTAGCGAACACCAACACCTTAACTGTCTTACCTGTTCCGTGAGGAAGTACAACCGCACCACGAATCTGCTGATCGGCATGACGTCCGTCAAGTCCCATTCTAAGATGAGCCTCAATCGTCTCGTCAAACTTAGCACTTGCAGCCTTCTTAACTATTGCAACCGCTTCCGGAATATCATAAACCTGTGTCTTGTCTACAAGCTTACTAGCTTCAACATATCTTTTTCCTTTTTTCATAATATAAAACCTCCTGTGGTATTATCGGGAGCGACCCTCCCACTGTTTGTGTTTATTGTTAATTATATTCTTAGTCTTCCACAACGATTCCCATAGAACGTGCTGTTCCTGAAATCATGCTGATGGCTGCCTCAATGCTGCCTGCATTTAAATCAGGCATCTTAAGCTCTGCGATTTTCTGAACCTCAGCTTTAGAGATTGTAGCAACCTTAGTCTTATTAGGAACGGAAGAAGCTTTCTGAAGCTTACATGCCTTCTTTAATAAAACTGCAGCCGGTGGAGTCTTAGTAACAAAACTAAAACTTCTGTCAGCATATACTGTAATAACAACAGGAATGATCATATCACCCTGATCTGCTGTCTTAGCGTTGAACTGCTTTGTGAACTCAACTATATTAACACCATGCTGACCAAGAGCAGGTCCAACCGGTGGTGCAGGAGTTGCCTTACCTGCAGGAATCTGTAATTTAATATAACCTTCAACTTTCTTAGCCATTTCTTTTTCCTCCTAATTCATGTGGTCAAACGGGATATACCCTCCCACTTGTTTGCATCAAATAACTATATTACCAGTTCTAATCCATCTTCACAACGTCCATAAAACTGATTTCCACTGATGTGGCACGACCAAAGATGTCAACCTCAATCGTGACAGACTGCTTGCCCTCATTGATATCTGTAATTACACCAATCGTTCCTTCCCAGGCACCGGCCACAACCTTTACGGTGTCGCCCTTTTCCACATCGATTTCCATCTCAGGAACTCTGATACCGAGATTCTTCATCTCAAGCTCTGTAAGCGGAACAGGCTTCGATCCCGGACCTACAAATCCGGTAACACCTCTGGTATTTCTCACGATGTACCATGTAACATCATTCATTATCATGTTGATGAGTACATAACCCGGGAACATCTTCTTAGAAACAGATTTTCTGGCACCATTCTTCAGTTCGGTAACGTCCTGTACAGGCACTGAAACCTCAAATATCTGATCCTGAAGCTTTCTGTTCTCGATTGTCTTCTCAATATCAGCCTTCACCTTATTCTCATATCCGGAATAGGTGTGCGCAACATACCATTTTGCTTCGCTACTTCTTTCAACATCTGCCATAATATGTCCTCCGCCTTAACCGATAATAAAGGATAAGCCAATCTGCATAACCCAGTCAATAGCTGCAATCAGACATCCGATTACGACAGCTGCTACAATAACAGCTACCGACTGCTTTCCAAGCTTCTCCTTATCCGGCCATACAATCTTGTGGAACTCAGCCTTAAGCTCTGTGAAATAGCTTCTCTTTAAAGATGCTTTCTCATTATCATTTGCCATTTCCAATCACCTCCACAATATTACTTGGTCTCTTTGTGTAAGGTATGAGCCTTACAAAACGGACAATACTTCTTGGTTTCCATACGCTCTGTGTGAACTCTCTTGTCCTTGGTCAGATTGTAATTACGCTGTTTACACTCTGTACATGCCAATGTGATCTTAACTCGCACAACTTCCACCTCCATCTTATAAATATTGTTTTTCACGCCCGGACTTCAAGCAATATGTCCATATGATGAAATCCTTACCAATACAGTTCCAAGCGTCAAATGAAAAACTGTATTGGGCTCATTTTGGCGCAACAAAAAAAGTCCGGCTTATGCCGACTAAGCTAGAATATCAGAAAGTGAGGAAAAAGTCAAGAAAAAAAGACGAATTGTGTGATTTATCATAGTATATCAGGCAAATCACCATGTTTTCTCACCCTGTGTTTAGGTGATTAATTAATTCGACAATAACGCAGAATGCTTTTTGACCTGTGCTATTCGAAAAAGCAAGCACGTTATTAGTCGGGTTAATTAGAACTACTACAGCATTTTTTAAATTGTTGACATCTCACTATTTATCTGATCCTCGGTAGCTGCCATTGCCTGAAGTGTCATTGTAAGTAATTTATCAAGCTCCCAGCCCAACTGATCAGCCCCACGCTCAATGACCTCTCTGGAGCAGCCTGCTGCAAATCCCTTGCTCTTATACTTTTTCTTTAAAGACTTCAACTCCATGTCTTTAGTGCTTTTAGAAGGTCTCATAAGAGCCGCCGCACCAATCAGTCCGGTGAGCTCGTCAGCTGCAAATAAAACTTTTTCCATCTCATGTACCGGTTCTACATCTATAGTCACACCGCATCCCACTGTTATTCCGTATCCATGAGAGCAGACCGCATGAATTATATCTTCTCCCACTCCGCCTTCTTTCAGAAGTTCCGGAGCTTTCAGGCAATGCTCGTCCGGATATAATTCAAAGTCAATATCGTGCAGCAGACCTACAATACCCCAATATTCTGCTGCATCTCCATATCCCAGTTCCACGGCATACCATTTCATAACAGCCTCCACCGTCAGGGCATGCTGTATGTGAAATGAATCCTTATTATATTTTTTAAGTAATTCAAATGCTTCATCTCTTGTAATCATCTTTATTCTCC
>CAJOLO010000115.1 GCA_905235345.1 uncultured Lachnospiraceae bacterium | reverse complement strand
CTCTCTTCCCAGCCTCTGCTACATTCTTATTGGCTGTATTAATGAACTTCTCCGCCTCCTCTATTGTCTTAAAGCTCTTATATAAAGCTCCGGGAAACTGATTCACCTGTTTCTTACAGTCATCCCACGAAAAATATATTCCCGGTGTCTTCCCCACGGCAACTGCATAATATTTCTTTGTCATTCACAAATCCTTTCCACTCTATTTCTTAAAGACCGGTTCAATGTTTCGCACGTGCAGCTTCCCACTTATCAAACTGCTCTCTGTACTGCTCGTTAAGCCACCTGATCATCGCTTCTTTACCTGCCTCATCAAATGGAAACTCAGCCGTCTGCTTATCCTCCTCAGGTGTGTGATCAAAACTATACGGCTCCGGCCATATTATGATCTGAAACTTCGCCTCACCTTTTTTATCTGCCGGAACCAATGCTACATCATCCATCGGATCACGTGCTATACGGAACCTCATCCCCCTATGACTCCCAAAGTACGGCTGTGCGTGTTCGTACCAGGTAAGACCATAGGAATCTTTGTTATCAATCTCTATATATTTGTTCTCTTCCAGCATGACAATATCTCCTATATCTGTTCCGGAATACTCTCATTATTTAATGTCTTCATTTCCAGAACGCCCTCATTATTACATTAATGTCTTCGGTTCCGGTATGCCCTCAACAAATTCCGTATCTACCTAAGATACTCCTTAAGTCCCTCAATCTGTTTATTAGCATCTTCCACACCCAGATCATACATCTTCTTCATAACCTCAGTATCATGTTCAAGCCGCTTAATAGGAATCGTCATCGAAGGTCTTATAACGAATATCTTCCCCTGTTTTTCCAGTTCGATAATTTCCTTCACTGTATTATTATAATCGTTATGTCTGTTGGAAATCGTCCTGACAAATTCGGGATATTTGCGATATACAAAGGCATTTAAGCCTCTATTTTCCTTCTTTTTACGATAATCTATCGGACGGGTCAGCACAACCACAACCTTGTCATAACCCATCTCCATACATTTTTTAACCGGAATACTGTCTGCACATCCACCGTCAAGATACTTCCTGCCGTCAATCTCCACAAACTTAGAAACCAATGGCATAGATGATGTAGCACGCAACACCTCCATCTGCTCAAACACATTGTCAATCTTCATGTATTCTGCCTTGCCCGTCTCCACATTCGTTACTACTGCATAGAAATCCATACCGGACTTTTCAAATGCTTCTTCATCAAATATATCCCGCTTAAAGGGTATATCATAATAGGAAAATTCTTTATTGACGATATTCCCGGTAGTAAGCAAAGAACGAAAGCTCATGTATCTCGGATCCTTTGCGTATTCCACATTGTATCTAAGCCCTCTGCCCTTCTGACCCGAAGGATAATTAACGCCAAAAAGAGCGCCCGCCGACACTCCGATAATTCCATCCACCTTAATTGCATTATCCATAAAGACATCAAGTACACCGACCGTATATAATCCGCGCATCCCTCCGCCTTCTAACACCAAACCAACACTCATTCTTATTCCTCCGTAACGCAGACCTTGCCCTCACGTTCTCTGTATCTATCCGCCCATATTCGAAGTCAATATATACCGGTATAACGGTTCTTAAATAACCGGACCAAATGCCCGGTGCTTCAGTTTATAATTAACCCAATCATCACATTCGTATATGGTAAACTTCCAGCTCCTTGCGAACCCGGTCACGCAATTCCGGATCACGTTTTAACATCTCCTCAATATCTCTAAGTCCCGCAAGCCTCAGGTTCTCATTATAGCTTATCTGCTCTCTTAGCTTCTGCCTTCTCACATTCAGAGAATGCTTTACTTCCACCATCTCTCTTGGGTCAATAAGTGCCGGGGTCTGTTTGATCCATATGTCCGGATCCTTTACACCATACGAAAACAAGAGCTTGGAAAGTTCATCCGAGAATAGCTTAAGATCCCCGCTGCACTTCTGAAACTTTCTCACCTCATCCACCATGATTGTGTACTGGTCATAAAGATATTCCAGTTCTCTCAGGCTCTTTATATTGTACTTTCCATAGAGATATTCAAGAGTCGAAGTGTTGTTAATATACTTGATCTTTACCTTGTTCATCAGACTGATTGCTTTATTCTGACGCTTCTCCGACATCTTATATTCATAAGTCAGCTTCTTATAAGTTACAACGGAAAATGCAGCCATACTCACGACCACAAGAATAATAAGCAGAACAGGTATCAGCATATTCACATCCAACACCACACTTATTATCGCCAATGTCAGCACCAGAAGTACTGATGCACATCCAAGTGCCATAAGAAATACTCTTAGTCTTGACTGCTGTTCCTCTATACTGTCTTGAAGATACTCCTGGGAATTCTTCTCAGCCTCAAGATGCTTCATATCTCTTTTGATCTTCTCGTCCATATCCTCAAGATCTTTAAGTTGTCCGAAAATCTCATTAAGATTCTTTTCATTCTTCTGTATCATCCGAAAATCACTGTCACTGATACGATCATCCGAATGAAGAAATTTCTTCGTCTCCTGCTCGAGGAAATCAATCTTATTTGCTATCCCCGTAATTTCCTCCCTTTTTTCAGACGGCAGTGCCTCAATAATCTGAATATCCTCAAAATAAGATGTAACCATATCATACTCTACCTTAAGCTCATCCATCTGATAAGTAGCGTCAATGATCTGGTCACATTTATACGCAACGTCATCCTGCCCCTCCTTAATACCAAGTGTCTCCTTGGCCTTCTGTCTGGCAAGATAACTGTCAATACTCTCATATTCAAATGATTCCTCGGTCACTTCCGTTTTCGTGAAGATATCCTTGACCGCACTGAAAAATCCCATCTCTAACCTCTTATTTACACTTTTTATTCCGGTGATTGTTCTTACACACATCCCGCTATAATAATTCATTGTGAATAATATCTTCCATTCTTATTCCATCTGTCCCCGGAACTCTTCCTTCAGTTTCTCGATAACCGTATCCAGGCGTTTCGAAAAGTCTGTCAGATTATTCTTCTCATAATGGAATATTGCCTTCTCCATACGATGATAGACCGGTGAACCCACCACATCCTCCTCCGCATCGGAGATTGCATAAAATATATCCTCCACTTCATCTTCCATATGATAGAATTCCGCAAGGATTTCTATATCCTCCCGATCCTTCATCGTCGACATAAGCAGAAGGTACTCATATATCGACTTCTGATTTCCCGTAAGTTCATATGACTTCAGATATGAATTCATCGCCTCTTCAATTTCGAAATTATTGGCAAGCGCCACCGCTCTGTTATGATAAATAGCCCCAAGGAGTTCATTATTATTCATATCAGGATTCTGCTCCAATATCTCATCATATATCGAAAGCGCTTTGAGATACTTGTGATATCTTAAAAAACCGTCTGCCTGTAGCTTACGAAACTGTGGCGTACTCAGATTCTTCATTCGTTCTCTCTTTAAAATGAAATCCTTGACCTCGGCAATTGAATAATACTCCCTGAAAGTGAGTATTGCAGTAAGCAAATCCGTAAGATCAGTGTTATCTTTCGCCTTGATCTGCACAAGATTATCCGCCAGCCCGGGAGCTCCAGCTCATTACGAATCCACAAGAACAAAGGCACACCGATATGCTCATCGGAAATCAGTGCAATGTTATTGTATATGTAATAGCATAACTCCTCGTAGGAAAACACCTCTATCTTAGTATTCGGAAAAATATATGAAGTTGTAGCAGGTTTTGTCTCACATAATATTACTCTGCCCATGAGATCTCCCTCCTGTATATCTTATTGGTGGTGGGATATATCTTTCCAAAACCCACATCCCGAATAATAATTGCACCGTTCTTCGCATCATAAAGCTCCACCTCTAACGACAGCTTCGTAGTCTTCGGCGGTCGTTTCGGAAGTCCGTGAACCTCTATTATCTCCCTCTGCGAATCCCCTGAAATCCTGTCCTGATATACCATTTCTAAGCAATTGGTATCATCAAGAAACAACGTGAGATTCCCCTTCATATTATACCACTCACGTCCACCTGAAACTATGGGATAGAAACGGCTTCGTCCCTCTGTATCACCAATCTGAACACCTATATCCTGAATGATGAATTCCCTTGAACGAAATACCACATCCCTTTCCTGTTCATAGGCTCCGTATCTTGCATGGTAGCAGGCACCCTTGGTATATATGTTCTGACCCAAAAACACCTTACGTCCGTCACATAATACCTTCTTGGATTTCTCTATCCATTTATCATGAAATCCCGAACCTGTCATATATACTACCGAAATAAAGGTTTCCCGCATTTTCTTCTTTGCAATCTCGGCAAATGTCTCATCTAACTTCTCCACATCCTCAAACAGCATCGGATATGTAATCTCGTCTATCCGTTCCTTCTTCAGATTATATATTGCAGTCTTTCCCTGATTTCTTCTGTCCAGGCGATAATAATTCATTCCGTATATGTCATATTCAAACATGGCAATACTGTTGATTCTGTGTTTCTCATCCTGCCTCATAACATATTGGAAAAAAGCGTTCTCATGACTCATTATATGAAAATCTTTCTCGTCTAACGAGAATTCATCCTTAAGCTTCTTAAGCACTCCGAACACTGCTGCATCATACTCTTCTATAGTAATTGTAAGTCTGCGAATAACCGCCTCAGGGTTTCTTGAGAGAAAATCCTCAATCTGGCTCTTCAACAGAATAAGCAGCAGCCTGTCATAGGAATATGCTTCTCCATTTAGCACCACCTGATTAGTTGAACCAACATTGCTCACAATATCATCAATAATCTTTCCGTTCTTCTGGAAACGCACAGAACTCACATTATTTCCTACGTACCACTTATTCTCATCTGTGCAGAAGAACATCACATTCGGCAGCTGATATGTCTCAGTATTATTAAGTTGATAAATTGATTCCGGCTCTCCCTTGTCCTCCCGAAAGTAGCTTATTTGCAGATTCTTTCTGCAAAGGTCCAAGCCCAGATACATCTCCGTCATGTTATCTATCTCTCCATAATCCTAGCATTTTCTTTAACTATTCGTATCCTGATTCCGAAAACTTCCGGTTTTCTTCGATACAGAGTACTGTCATGGTATCCCGCCTCATATAATCTCCAGGTTCTCCTCCATTATCGTCGAAAGCTTAAGGTATCTGTCAATCTTATCTATAAGTATCTGATTCTCGCCTATCTCCTGATTGACAAGCATTGAATTAAGCATCTCAAACCGGTTCTCATACTCTTCCGTCTCACCCTTGGCCTTCATTGCCTGCGATTCATAGATTCTGGTAGTATTCACGAGTTCGTCCGGCATCTTATATAGAAGATTCTCACCATGGAACAATACAAATTCCTTGATATAATATCCCGGAATGACCTCCATCATTCGTGCCTTCTTATTGCACTCCGGTTTCTCTACTCCTGATTGTATATTGTAATCAAATGAAATCTGCCTGCCTGCTTTATCTCTTGTAACCACATAGGTCATCAGGAACAGATCCTTAGGCAGTTTCGTATGTTTTTTAAAATGTCTGAAGAACGGGAACAGAATTCCCCGGTTGACAAAATGCTCAACCTCTTCCCTTACCACACTTATCTCCTGTTCTTCTAACTTCTCCTTTTTGCTCAAATACTTTAAAAATGCCGCCCGGCACATATCGTCATTCCATCCCTCTGTTGCCATCTGCAGTCTCAGATTATCAAAGAAATCCTCTTCTGTTCTTCGATCATATAAGCAAAGGCAGCACGCTTAAAGAATGCTTTTACCACCATTCCCCGCTTTTTCTTTCGAAGATAGGACTCAAATACCCTGAAAACCCTTTCGTCCCACTGCTCTGTATAGAGTGTAAGGCAGATTATATTCTCCTCAAAGTTCTCCAGCCGTTTAACTCTGCCCACGGCACGTTTCCAAAGCCTAAGCATATCATCAAGTCCGCTCTGATAGTAATCCACAAGATATTCAAGTATAGAAACCGTAGCCTGTCCGCTCCTATATATATATGCAGCAATCGAAAGCAGTGCATCCTCTCTTGCATACTGTGAAAACTCCCGAAGTGACTCTACCAGACGTATAAGATTATCCATCTCAACACCCCTGAAGCCGAACTCCTTAATGCCACTGTATGCCTTATCATAAAGACCGCACATTATAAGCCCGTTAATATACTCTGCTCCGTTTTTCGCCTTCACATATCTTACATCCATACGGTCAAGATAACTTCTCAATATATCAATGTCGGGGTGCTCACTGTAATATCGGACGATTCCCCAGATTGCCTGCTGTTTCGTCTCTGTACTTATCTGCCTTAAGCTTGTAATATCTCTTGCAATATTGACCTCTCTCGCATCCTTTGCATTATATGCGGAAAGCTCATCAAAACGGTACAATACATATCTGTAATCATCTCCGGCATATCTGGATAACAGCTCCATATATCCACTCTCATCCACCAGCTTCTGAAGCTTATACGGAATTGTACTTACGTATCTGTTATTATTCTTATCAACCAGCGTAATAACAGCATTCTCAGTTATCATATCCACATAGGCAGTATTGCCTGTAACCGGCACAACCTCTGTCTTTTCAAGTTCCTTATGTGTAACAATTACCGCCACAATATTATTATTGGCCACGGTTAATTTTCTCTTAAATATAACATTGGTAAGCTTTGCGGCATAATTGGCATTTACCGACTGCGGCCTAAGAAATTCTTCATATAAAACAGATAAATCATCACTCATATTACCCTTGATTATCTGCCCCTCCATAAACGCCAGCATATTAGGAAGATACTCTTCATACTGCGAAAGATAATATCGTCTGTTGGTAACTACATTGGCGTACAGGTACGCATACTCGCTGTCTGTCAGAAAACTCTTATAATTGAAGTAACGAAGCACCGAATCCGGAATAATTTCATACCGGCTTTTATCCAGGCTCCTCAGATAATTCTCCTGAATACCTACAAGCTTATATCCACACTTGATACCTTCAAGATAAAACCCGTTATACCGATTGTCCAGTCTGCCGCCGCGAATGAGCAGTCCGCATATAATACGTATAATATCGGGGTTGTGTTCCGTTTCATACACCTTTATCAGAATCCTGTATATTCGCGGTGAAAAGTTCTTCTCCCTGTCGGCAAGGCGAAGAAATCCATCAACGACCTCCGTACTCAGATAATCGTTCCTTATGCCGAATGACAAGGCTGCCAGTTCAAGCAGGCCAAGCTTCTTAAGTAACAACGGATCCTGATTGAACAGATCACATGCCTCAATCGCCAGAATAGGACTGTCATACCCTCCTGTATAAAGTCCTTCAATCTGTGAGAACAACCACTGCTTGTCCTTCTGATATCTCTCGTCAAGATTTATCAAAAGCCAGAAGAAAAACACCTTATCCTCATGAATTGTCAAAGCATTCTCAATCTCCTCACACGCCTTAACTATCTGCCTTATGTCACGCGTTACCATTGCTTTAAGATACAGATAATAACAATGCTCCTTATAACCCTTCACCGCCTTGTCCGAATCTGCCTCCATACGACGAAATTCCTGCTTAACTTCTTCTATCTGTCCCGCAAGAATACTCATGTGCAAAAGACCTAGACGATATATTCCTTTGTTCTCCGAATAACTTATAAGATTGCGAAGTGACTGCCTGGAATTCTCAATAAATTTATCAAGGGGCACATGTCCTATACGATAATCAAGATAATTATGAATCAGCGCTGCCGTCTCACGATTCTTAAGCTTTCTGTCACTGTCTTTCTTTACAGGCAGCGGTTCTCCTTCAGGCTTATGATGAACATTCACCAGCACCGTTATCTTCTGGTATGTATTTTCAATAATGATATAACCAAAAGCATCCTTGTTCTCATCAAGACTTTCGGGATCCAATGTATAATGAACAACCCCTGCATCATCCGCAAAGTCCAGGCTGCATATCTCACTTTCATGAAGGGTAATGAACTTCGAATCGGTATGCACCTTCATTCTGCAATAACCCCATGTATTCTTGTTAAGAACTATCTGATGTTCCTCTCTCATCTTCGGATAATTAAATTGAAAACGATCATGCTCGACCTGTAATGTTAAGGCACGTTTTTTGTGGATATACACAAGAAACTCCTCTAATGCCTGATTCCTGTCAACAGAATCCAGAAGACTTCTGTATGCCTCAAGATACTCCTGATTGCCGGAAAGTAATGTGTTCGCAAACTCATCCGAATAGAATATATCAAGTGCCTTATTCCAATCGGTTTCGGCAAATGCAGAGAATTTCATCAGATCCTCTATTGCCACCTTGTCCACATCAATAAATGGTGCCACTATCTCTATATTATAGGGGATTGTCATCAGCATACCGTTTCCGATAACATGGATATTCCCCTCACAAGTTGTACCTCTTAGCTTATTAACCCCGCTAAAGGTAAATTCTATCTCGCCCTTCTTCCCTATAATGCTGTGCTCTTTGAGGTTCAGCAGACATGCATCATCATAAACCATCATCTTCATCGGCACATCATTCTCTGACGTAACAGAAACAGAGCCTGAATATACACTTCCCGCCTCTACCTTTAACTGGAGATATGTTTTGGAAAATTTCACTTTCGGGTAATCTATATAAAAATCACCCTTTGCATACTGTTCGACTTTACTTTTCATTAGTTGCCTCGTTCTACTATTATTACCAATCGCTTGTCTTCGAATATATCATTATTCGTATCTATTCGGCAGGGCTGAACAGATACTATATCATTACTATTAACAGTCAGTCAATATTACGATATTATATCTTGAAGTTTATGTATATCTAATGATATAATCATAATCATCTAATTATATCAAAAAAATTACAAAACATCAAGAAACACCATGCGAAATCAAAAGATAATAGTAAATGGTATGAAGAAAGAAGGTATTACAGCATGAATACTACAGAATTATTTCATGGAAGCGATATAGAAGTTATTGCAAAACGATATAATATGAGCGTGGATTCTATTATACCGTATGCATCGAATGTTAACCCTTTGGGTATGTCACCTATGGCAAGAGAAGCACTCCTTAACAATGTGGATGCTATATCTTCTTATCCTGAAAGAGATTATGCAACACTCAGAGAACATATTGCGAATTATACCAAGGCGACTCCCGATCACATGATTCTCGGAAGCGGAACCTCCGAATTAATAAAACTTACTCTGGATACAGTTAAGCCTTCACACACACTTATTGTAGGCCCAACCTACGGGGAATATGAAAGAATGGCAAGACTTTCAGGCAGCGAGGTTCAGACTTTTATGCTTCGCAACCAGGATGACTTTGAACTGGATGTCGATGTATTCCTGAAAAATCTCAACGATACCATTGATTTGCTGATAATCTGCAATCCAAACAATCCAACAAGCAAGCTCATTTCCAGAGGACAGCTTGATACAATATTAAATGCCTGTCAAACCCACGACATATTTGTCATGATTGACGAAGCTTATATAGAATTCTGCAAGGATACAGAGCTTGTAACCGCAATACCGTTTACAAAAAAATACGACAATCTTATAGTATTGAGAAGTGTTTCCAAATTCTTTGCCGCTCCGGGAATAAGATTCGGTTATGCAATAACCACCAACAAAGATTTTCTTGATGCGTCAGCGAATTCAAAGACACCCTGGAATGTCAATACTTTTGCATGTATCGCGGGAATAATGTTCGAGGACGAACGTTACATCAACCAGACACAAAGTCTGATCCACACAGAGCGCAATCTTATCTACTCTGCCATGTCATTCAGAAAGACCATCAAGGTATTCAAACCCGATGCGAATTTCATTCTGATTAAACTGCTTAAAGAAGAGCAGACTGCGGCTGATGTATTTGACTATTGTATTAAAAAAGGACTTATGGTGCGTGACTGCAGTGACTACGAGGGACTTGGAGATAAGTTCGTTCGCTTCTGCTTCCTGAATCCTGCACAGAATGACGTAATGGTCAATACCATATTAGAGATTGTATAACAGGCTATGATTTCTTCGTCATCACACTAGCTGTAGTCTGGTCATCTGCTATACCCTCTGTGCTCTCCGGAAGGAATATTATCTTGACTGTATAGAATATTATCTTGAAATCCACCATCAGAGACCTCTGGGAAATATATATCAGATCCAGCTTCAGCTTGTCCAAAGGAGTCGTGTTATACTTTCCATAAACCTGTGCATACCCGGTAAGTCCTGCCTTCACCTTAAGTCTCATCGCAAACTCAGGAAGCTCTTCTTCGTACTGCTTTGCAATCTCCGGCCTTTCAGGTCTCGGTCCCACAATTGTCATATCACCCTTTAATATATTGAAAAGCTGTGGAATCTCATCAATTCTGAAACGGCGGATCACTGCACCAACCCTGGTGATCCTGTCATCTCCCTCTTTGGCAAGCTGTGCCACCTCTTCGGAATTCTCACGCATGCTTCTGAATTTATATATGTCGAATTCCTTTCTATCCACAGTCAACCGCTTCTGTTTATATAATATATGTCCACCATCCTCTATCTTGATGGCTATTGCAGTTATCAGCATGAAGGGCGACGCTATAATCAAGCCGGCAAGTGACAGCAATACATCAAGCAGCCTCTTGACAATCGGATAATACCACACTACATCAACCTTACGGTTTCTGAGAAACGGTGTATCAAAGAAATTGGAAACCTCACATCCGCGAACATTAATATCCTCAATGGAAATAGAAAAATGAATATCTATATGTTTAAACTCGCAATAGCCTCACGAAGCTCCGTATCCACCTCATATAAATATATATCCTGACATTGTTCTAACACATTTTCAAACTCACTTCGTTCTTCATACTGTGAAAAGCATCCAAGAATCTTATATCTATAGGGGAAAGATTTCATTTTCTCCCTCAAAAGCCAGTACGAATCATCACCGTAAATGATAGCTACCCTGTGCGGTTCATCAAACTTTGCATGGAGTCTGTTCATAAAAAATGTTAGAAGAATTATAACAAACACCTGCACAAAAAATGCCAATATGAAAAGACTTGTCTGAATACGGTCAAAATTATGAAACCAGAAGAAACCCGCACCATACAAAGCCACATCCGTTAAACCAAAGGACAACATCTGTGAAAATGCAAGCTCAACCAAATGATATGCGCCAATCTTATTCGCCTTATACATCTTGGATAAAGCAAAGTATAGCAGGCAATACATCAATCCTACCGTCACCAGAGTACGCACACCGAAATATCCCTTATCCCAGCCTACTCCGACATTCCAGTACCATAACCACACTGCGGAGAAAAATGCTATCATAAGGCTTAACAGAGAATATATATTCCTAATTAAATGTTTTTTTCTTTCCTTTGTCATATCTGCTCACACATTTCGTTCATCATATATTATTATCTCTTATTCCATGTCTATTCAAGACATCATTGCTTCAATCACTTATCTTTATTATGTGAATCTTTCTTAACTGTCGAAACAGTTTCCGTATCAGACAAGCTCTGTTCCGAAGCCTCGGTCTCATGCTCATCAGTATACTTTATTCCTCTCTTGGTCTCAAGCGATGCAAGTATATAGTCCTTGTATATAAAATCAAGAATTGCAACAACCGGAATCGCAAGTAATATTCCCACAACTCCGAACATATTACCGCCGACTATCACAGCCACTAAGATAAGCAGACTGGAAATGCCCAGCGAATCACCAAAAAGCTTGGGTTTTAATATATATCCGTCAAGTATCTGCAATACACATGTAAAGATGAGAAATGCCAGTGCGTGAAGAGGGTTTACCAGTAAAAGCACGAATCCTCCGATCACCGCTCCAATTGCCGGACCAAACGTAGGTATAAGATTGGCAACAGCAACCACAACCGAAACCAGACCTGCATACTGCATTCCTAAAATTCCCATGAATACAGCATTAACAATACCGATGATCAATCCGTCAATCAGACTGTATACTATATATCTGGCAAGAATAGCATCACATCTTGTAAAAAATACCAACACTCCATCGTACGTCTTCTCAGCAAACAAAGCTCTTAACAACCGTTTCATACCTCTCTTAAGAGAATCCTTCGAAAGCAGCAGATAAATTGAAAGTATAAGTCCGAGTATCCAGCTTACAATAGATTTCCCCGCATCGGCAGATGCATTAATTATGTTACCTATGTTATCAACAATATAGTTCTTACAATTCTCAAACAGATTTTCCGAGAACGCCCAGACCTTATCCATCTCAACATACTTTGATATATCGAATTTCTCTCCAAGAGATTCAAGCGCAGCAATATACCCGTCAAAATTGCCGGCAAAGGTCTTTATACTGTCGATAAGCTGCGGTATCAACGTTCCAAGTAAAAAACCCAGAAATAATATAACTGTCAGCATACCCAGTATTACCGATGCTGTCCATTTCATCTTATCTTTGGGTATTTTTATAAATAATGTTCTTGCATAGAACTTCGCCAACGGATTGATCAGATATGCAAGCACACAGCCGAGAATAAGCGGGGTAAAATTATCAAGAAAGCTCCTGAGAGCATTCCATACAACTCCAAGATTAGATAATATAACATAAAATGTTATTGATAAAAATGCTACCAATATATATCCTGACCAGCGTTTACCTTTAAAATCATTAATTCTCATTATTCACCCTTCTTAAGATAATTATCCATAGATAACGCAGTCTATTGGCGAAAGCCGATTAGATTGCAAAATCATTACCTTTATCAATTGGAAGATACTATTCCCTTCTCTGCATCCATTGTAACCACTGCGCCTGATTTCAATATATCGGTGGCTCCGGTAGCTCCAAGAATAACCGGAATATCAAGAGAAAGTCCAACTATTGCAGCATGTGAATTATGTCCCTCATCCTCTACTATAATACCTGACGCCTGACGGAGCTCGTCCATAATATCATTGCTTGTCTCAGGTAATACAATTATATCACCCTCCTTGAAATTGTCGATAATATCCATCTCATCCTTGCCTACGCAAAGACTGGCCGTTGCCTTTCTGTTATTGACGCCTCGTCCCTTTACAAGAATATGTCCGACAACATGAACCTTAATAAGATTAGTTGTTCCTGAAACTCCGAGAGGAACACCTGCCGTAATTACGGTTATCTCACCCTGCTTAACCAGATTGCCTTTCTCAGCCTGCTCAATGGCATGCTCAAACAACGCATCCGTATCAGTCTTCTCCTCCACCATAAGCGGCATCACTCCCCATGAAAGACTTAATTGACGCCATACATTCTCATAAGGTGTACAGCCGATGATCGGGCAAACAGGTCTGTATTTAGAGATCATTCTTGCAGTCTTACCGGACTTTGTAACCGTAACGATTGCCGAAGCATTCAAATCCATGGCTGTTGTACAGGTTGCATGGGCAATCGCATTCGTAATATCAGGATTTACAAGGCTCCCTCTGTTGTTGAATCTTTTAACCAGATCAATATCAGCCTCTGTTCTCTCTGTAATCCTTACCATTGTCTTAAGTGCCTTGACAGGATAAAGTCCTGCTGCCGTCTCACCGGAAAGCATAAGCGCTGATGTTCCGTCATATATGGCATTGGCAACATCCGTAGCCTCAGCTCTAGTGGGACGCGGGTTCTTCATCATGGAATCCAGCATCTGTGTAGCAGTTATAACTATCTTCTCAGCATTGTAAACCTTCTTGATTATCTTCTTCTGAATTGACGGCACATCCTCAAACGGTATCTCCACTCCCATGTCACCACGAGCAATCATTACGCCGTCGGAAACTCTTATTATCTCATCGATATTCTCCACACCCTGCATATTCTCAATCTTCGCAATGATGTTGATGGAATTACAGTCATGCTGACTAAGTATATCTCGTATCTCCAATATATCATTAGCTGTTCTTACAAAGGATGCAGCTATAAAATCAAAGCCCTGCTCGATACCGAATATAATATCCTCCCTGTCCTTGTCACTGACATATGGCATTGAGAGTGGCACATTGGGGACATTCACCCCCTTGTGATTCGATATAGGTCCACCATTTTCAACAATACATACAATATCCGTATCGGTAACCGCCTGTACCTTCATGGATATAAGACCGTCGTCAATAAGTATGCGGTTTCCTACACTTATATCATCTATCAGATTCTTGTATGTAATGGAAACGGCATGCTCGTCTCCTTCTATCTCTTTTGTAGTAAGTATGAACTCCTGTCCACTCTTAAGATTGACCTTTCCATTCTTGAAATCTTTCACACGAATCTCCGGTCCCTTTGTATCAAGCAAAGCCGCTATAGGAAGTCCCAGCTCCTCACGACACGCCTTCACTCTTTTAAGATTACGCTTATGTTGTTCATGGTCTCCGTGGGAAAAATTGAATCTCGCCACGTTCATCCCTTCAATCATAAGCTGACGCAGCACCTGATCATCATCTGTTGCAGGTCCTAACGTACATATAATCTTTGTCTTTCTCATTGTTTCACACTCTCCTCATG
>CAJOLO010000114.1 GCA_905235345.1 uncultured Lachnospiraceae bacterium | reverse complement strand
GAACCGGGAATTATATTCAGGGATGTTACATCGATACTTCAGGATCCGGATGGTCTTAAGAAGTCTATTGATGGAATAATCGATAATTTAAAAGGTGTGGATTTCGATGTTGTTATAGGACCGGAATCGAGAGGATTTATATTCGGTATGCCGGTTGCGTATGCATATCATAAGGGATTTGTCCCGGTCAGAAAGAAAGGCAAGCTTCCTTGTGAGACTATTGAGAAGGAATATGAACTTGAATACGGAACTGCAGTTGTAGAGATACATAAGGACGCAATTAAGCCGGGTGATAAGGTTGTTATTGTTGATGATCTTATTGCAACGGGAGGAACTATTGAAGCAATCATAGAGATGGTTGAGTCCTTAGGCGGTGAGGTAGTAAAGGTTGAGTTTGTTATGGAGCTTGCCGGACTTAAAGGTAGAGACAGACTTTCAAAGTATGATGTTGATTCATTGCTTATATATGATGGTAAGTAAATGAATTATTTGAAAGTTATATAAGATATGATGAAAAAAAACAAATATTATATAGGGAATTGCGAAACTCATTAATATTGTATATTGGATTGTACATATTGTACAGATTCCATAAACAGGTGCTTTGGAGCCGCCGGTACTTGATGAGCAGTTTACTGCGAATTTAGTACCGCTGCGTGCGACAAGCAGCGAAAGCGTGCCTGTGATGGAACTGTATAATATGTACAATTCTGAAGATATAAACAAGAGTTTCGCAATCACCTGGATATTTTATGTAACGAAAGGAGTAATGATAATGGCTACCGAGATTTTATGCTGGCTTTTATTAGCTGCAATCTTCATTGTGATGGAGATAATCAGTATGGGTCTGACATCGATATGGTTTGCCGGTGGTGCATTTGTTGCTGCGATAGCTTCACTGTGTGGTGCTAATCTTATAGTACAGATTGTTCTGTTTCTGGCAGTCGCGATAGCTCTTTTTGCATTTACAAGACCATGGGCAAAGAAGTTTCTTGACACAAAAACAGAGAAGACCAATGCGGAGGCGCTTGTCGGACAGAATGCTGTTGTTCTTGAGGAGATTAATAATCTTAAGAGCAGCGGACGTGTGAAAATCAATGGTATGGAATGGTCTGCAAGGGCAAAAGATGACAGCGTTGTTATACCTGAGGGTTTTGTTGCTCATATTATAGAGATACAGGGAGTTAAGCTTATTGTAGAGAGGGCTGATGACGAGAAGCTTTCTGAGGAAATTATATCCGAGGTGTGAAATGTATATCAATATCAGTAACTTAAGCATTGTGGTTCGCCTCATCCGTCAGCAAATCTTTGATTAGCTGACACCTTCCCCAGGAGGGGAAGGCTTTAAATAAATGACATTGAATATATTTCGTAACTATTCAGGTGAAATGTCAGCTACAGAGTGTTTTTTTTATGTAATATTTATGAGTATCATTGAATATTTCATATTAGCTCTGCGAATGATTAATAATATTATGTTATATGAAAGGGGATAGTATTTTATGGATGCAGGTTTAGGTTTTTTAATATTTCTTTTATTTATTGTTGTAATTGTCGTTATGAGTAGTATTCGTATTGTGCCACAGGCACACGCTTATGTTATTGAGCGTTTGGGAACTTATACGGGAACATGGTCGGTGGGTATGCATGTTAAGATGCCTATCATTGATAAAGTTGCAAAGCGTGTAACACTTAAGGAACAGGTTGTTGATTTTGCTCCGCAGCCTGTAATCACTAAGGATAATGTTACCATGAGAATCGATACGGTCGTATTCTTCCAGATCACAGATCCTAAGCTTTTCTGCTATGGTGTTGAGAATCCTATTATGGCTATCGAGAATCTTACAGCGACAACACTTCGTAACATTATTGGTGATCTTGAGTTGGATCAGACACTTACCTCAAGAGAGACTATTAATACTAAGATGAGAGCGACACTTGATGAGGCAACGGATCCTTGGGGAATTAAAGTAAACCGTGTTGAGCTTAAGAATATTATTCCTCCCGCAGCCATTCAGGATGCGATGGAGAAACAGATGAAGGCAGAACGTGAGAGACGTGAGCAGATCCTTATTGCGGAAGGTGAGAAGAAATCAGCAATCCTTCGTGCGGAGGGTCACAAGGAATCTGTTATTCTTGATGCCGAGGCTGAGAAACAGTCGGCAATCCTTCGTGCAGAGGCTAAGAAGGAAGCAACGATTCGTGAGGCAGAAGGACAGGCAGAGGCTATTCTTGCAATCCAGAAGGCTAATGCAGACGGTATTGTATTGTTAAATGAATCCGCACCATCGAATGCTGTTATACAGTTAAAGAGCTTGGAGGCATTTGGCAAAGCAGCTGACGGTAAGGCAACCAAGATTATCATTCCTTCTGAGATACAGGGTATAGCAGGTCTTGCTAAGTCTGTTGTTGAGATTGGTAAGGAAGATGTTGAACAGTAAATTATATGTTAATATGCAGTGCGGTTTTGCGAATATATGCTGTTTTTTATTTTATTAATAATTAAATATATTATATGGAGGCTGCTTTTGAAGTGTGCCTCCATTTTTATATGAAAAAACTGCATGTAAACTGAACTGTATTACCAATTTATATGTAACAAATATAAAAGTATTGTGGACTAATTAAGATGTTTGCATTATAATTACTAAAGTTGGTACTATAATATTATTGATGTCAGGTGGTGTGCTTGAGTGGGAGGCGGTCTGTTTGAAAAATAGATTTAATAATAAATATGTTAAGATAGGTTTGACAGCATTGGTAGTTATTATTTTGTCATTGATGTTCAATTATACATTAGAGCATCGTACTGAATATCGGGAATTCCGGACAATGATAAAG
Organism: uncultured Lachnospiraceae bacterium; assembly: GCA_905235345.1. Lineage (GTDB taxonomy): Bacteria > Bacillota > Clostridia > Lachnospirales > Lachnospiraceae > CAG-590. Next base: position 2,978 of record CAJOLO010000114.1, on the reverse strand, counting down.
AATACGTTGTTTCCCATAGTTATTGGATTTGCTCTTGCCTATCTTGAAAATCCTGTACTTAATTTTTTTGAACATTATCTGTTAACTCCGTTAGGAAAGAAGTTATTTAAGGCGGAGAATGATATTAAAAAGTTCTCAAGAGGAATGGGAATAGTATTTACAGTTTCCTTGTTTCTGTTTCTGGTTATAGAGGGATTTCATCTTGTGATACCGCAGGTATATCAGTCTCTTATAAAGATGGTGACGGAGGCACCGAATTATTATGATCAATTTACATCATGGATACGTTCTTTTGATAAAAAAAATACAGAAATCAGTCAGTATATGCTAATGGGGTCGGAGAGAGTATATTCCCAAGTGATTGATTATATCAATAATTTCATTATTCCTAATATGGATAAGATAATTGCCGGTATAACCAATGGAATAATGGGTGGTCTTAAGCTAATGTTGAATGTTATTCTTGCTGTTATAATTTCCATATATGTATTATTGGAGAAGGAAGTACTGGTAGCAGGAAGCAAGAAGCTTGTATATAGTTGCTTTGAAACTGATTTTGCCAATCAGATAATCCGTGGCGTAAGATATATGGATCAGGTGTTTGGAGGATTTCTAAGTGGTAAGATTATAGATTCGTTTATAATTGGTTTGATATGTTACATATTTATGACGATTATGCGTTATGATTATGCGGTATTGATAAGTATTATTATTGGAGTGACCAATATTATTCCGTATTTCGGACCATTTATCGGAGCAATACCGAGTGTACTTATACTTTTGATGGTTGATGTTAAGTATGGAATAATATTTGCTATATTTGCACTTGTTATGCAGCAGATTGACGGAAACATTATTGGTCCGACTATTCTCGGTGACAGGCTTAATCTTTCAAGTATGTGGATATTATTTGCAATACTTATAGGTGGAGGTTTTTTCGGAGTTCCGGGAATGATTCTGGGTGCACCATGTTTTGCGTGTCTGTATGCAATTATTGGAACCTTCTGTCGCTTTAGGCTTTCAAATAAAGGACTTCCGGTGAATTCGGAGGATTATTATGAGGTGGATTATATAAAACCTAACAGTAATACTCCGGTGCTGATAAGTCACGATCAGGTTAAGAAAGGAACAGCGGTTTTTTCTTTTGACAAGCATAAGAAGGAGGAGGCTGCTAAGCTTAAAGAGGAAAGCGAGAAGATAAGACGTGCCGAGGAGGCGGAGTATCGGGAGGAGAAGCAGCGAGAGAAAATGCTTGCAAAAAACGGACAAGACAATAAGAAGAACAGAATTAGTAAAGCATCTTCGGAGGCTGATGACAGAATGAATCTTTCTGATAATAAAGAAGACATTGAAGAAGATTCAGATGATTAAGTATTTGCATTGATTTTGTGGGCGGTGTTACATATTGTGCATGGATGATTATGCGAAACGATTAAGCTTTTCATTATAGTGATAATCGATTGTGGCAAGTTTATCCATGATTTCGGATATATTAAGTTCCATATCATCGCACATTGTTTCTAAGTTCGCATACTCATCACGAAGTTTTGTGTTTACGTAACTAAGAAGTATCATTGGATCGGTTGGAAGATTAGACATATTAGGGTCTCCTTTCTGTGATAATAGAGGTTAGATGATTGCGAAACTATTGTTCATATTTTAAGGATTGTACATATTATACAGTTCCATCACAGGCACGCTTTCGCTGCTTGTCGCACGCAACGGTACTAAATTCGCAGTTAATTGCTCATTAAGTACCGGCGGCTCCAAAGCACCTGTTTATGGAATCTGTATAATATGTACAATCTAATACGCAATATTAATGAGTTTCGCAATTAGTTAATAATATATATCTTGTTCATATATCTATATATATGTTATAATGCGTGATGGTTTTATAAATGTCAAGAACAATATTAAATAAAAATAATAGTTATAAAAGAAAGAGAGATGAATTATGAAAGAATTTGAAGGATATACTTATGTTGACGGCGGTGTGTGTGCTGCTAAGGGATTTAAGGCGAACGGAGTTCATTGCGGGTTGGTAGATAATCCTGATAAGAATGATCTTGGAATGGTGTTTAGTGAAGAAGTCTGTAACACGGCAGCGGTATATACGACCAATAAGGTGAAGGGTGCACCTGTTCTTGTGACCAAGAAGAACCTTGAAGCAACAGGAGGAAAGACAAGAGCGGTTATTGTCAATTCCAAGAATGCCAATACCTGTAATGCAGATGGTGTAGAGAAAGCACGTAAGATGTGTGAGCTTACGGCGGATGTACTTAATATTGATGCCGATGAGGTGGTGGTTGCATCTACGGGTGTTATCGGTATTCCACTTCCGATTGAGCCTATAGCAGAGCATATGAAGGAGCTTGCGGAAGGTCTTTCGGAAGACGGCAATGCTAAGGCTGTTAATGCGATTATGACCACGGATACAGTACCAAAGGAGGTGGCTGTGACATTTGACATTGATGGTATAAAGTGTACTTTAGGTGGTATGGCTAAGGGAAGCGGAATGATACATCCGAATATGGCAACAACCTTAAACTTTGTGACAACTGATGTGGCAATCAGTAAGGAACTTATCCAGAAGGCTCTTTCTGAAGTTACTAAGATTACTTATAACTGTCTTTCTATTGATGGTGACACCTCCACTAATGACATGGTTTGCGTTATGGCTAACGGACTTTCCGGTAATAATGAGATAGTGACAGAAGGTTCGGAATATGAGACATTTAAGCAGGCTCTCTACATTGTAATGATGAATATGACAAGGATGCTTGCCAAGGATGGTGAGGGTGCGACTAAGCTTATAGAGTGTACCGTTTCCGAAGCAAAAGATTTGGATACTGCCATTACGGTAGCAAAGAGTGTGATCGGTTCAGCACTTTTTAAGTGTATGATATTTGGAGAAGATGCCAACTGGGGACGTATTGCCTGCGCTATCGGATATGCAGATGCAGATTTTGATATTA
>CAJOLO010000113.1 GCA_905235345.1 uncultured Lachnospiraceae bacterium | reverse complement strand
TTACACTCATTATTTAATTTTTTCTTCCATAACAGACTGCAGATGGTCAAGCTGTTCCTTTGCATTGCCGCCTTCCCATATTGCATCAAATACTATGCCTCCCTCTATAAGATAATCTCCTAAAAGCATAGTCTTTGGCACCGGTTTTGAATTCTGATATTGTGCATACATAATCGTCTGCATCTCATCAAAATGATACTTCTGATTAATTACCGGAAGCTTTCCGTTTCCTGCAAACTGTCTATCCTGATCCTCATAGGCAAGATACAACGAAAACATATTAGCTGCTGCCTGATTGTTCCCATAAGGATTAATACATGCACCATAGGTGGTTGAAAAACAGGTCGATGACAGTTCTGCTGTCAGACTTGGAACATACGCTACCTTATAATTCGTTTCACTCTCTGATGAAGAATTTCCGTCACCTGTTTCTCCGCCTTCGTTTCCTTCCTCTGCCGCAGCATCACCTGTTTCTCCGCCTTCGTTTCCTTCCTCTGCTACGGTCTCACCTGTTTCTTCGCCTTCGTTTCCTTCTGCTGCTACAGCCTCACCTGTTTCTTCGCTTTCGTTTCCTTCTGCTGCTACAGCCTCATCTGTTTCTCCGCCTTCGTTATCACCCGTATTCACATCATTGCCGCCCTGCATCTCATATAATATTGGCAGAATGTCTGACTTGCAAAGTCCCAGAACAAGAGTACCTTCTTTTATACGATTCATCACTGTATCATGAGATATATTGGTCTTATCCATCCACAAATATGCGGAAAGCGATTGAAAGTACTCCATCGCCTTGACCTCCTGCTCTCCGTTTACAGAAAATGAATTAATATCGTCTCCATTTTCTCCGAAAATATCGGCATATGATGCAATAAACATTGAATTGATATACGGATCGGCAACATCCCACCGAAACACCGCCTTAGTTGAACCGGTATCCTCATATTCATCTAAGAATGCCAGAATGTCATCGATTGACGCCGGTGCATTCTCAAGCAGATTAGCATCATAAACAAGGCAATAGGTATCAAAGTATACAGGATATCCATACTGTTTTCCTTTATAATTAAATGCACTTCTTGCCGTAGCCGGATAATTCTCCTGCCAAAATGCATCATCAAAGGCTTTGTTTTCTTCTATCATTCCTCCGGTAACTGCATACTCTAACCGATCATTTCCCATAATATACATATCCGGACCTGTTCCGTTTTGATTCGCCTGATTAATATCACCAAAAAGCTGCGCGCCGTCATAATATATTATGTCAACCTTAATACCATATTCCTTTTCAAAATCCAGAGCCTTCTGCGCAAGCCATCTCTGATCTCCCGAATCAGTGTACCAACAGGATACACTATTGGACTTATTCTCCTTCTTCCAGTTCTCCATCATGTTGTCGAAAGTCACCACAGGATTTTTAGTATTCTCCGTTCCGTTTGCCTCACCGGAATCATTAGACGTTCCACAACCTGCAAGCATAGAGATAATCATTATAACAGCTATAATTAACGCAGACCATTTTGCTTTCATAAATAAAATCCTTTCGTTTGTTTTAGGCATTTATTTCACTGTCCTTAAGCAGTGAAAATACCTATTCTTATTATGTTGTCAAAAAAGCGGCTCTTTCAAAATAGCAGTTCCGATACCTTTTTCGGTAAAGAACTCCAACAAGAGACAATGTTCCACGCGACCATCTAATATATGAACTCTTGAAACACCATTTTCAATTGCATCAATGCAGTTGGAAAGTTTAGGAAGCATACCACCTCCGACAATGCCTTTCTCAATGAATTGCTTCGCCTCTGAAACCTCCATCTCAGAAATCAATGTGCTCTTATCATTAGGATCTACAAATACACCTTCAATATCCGTAAGGAACACAAGCTTCTCCGCATTGATAGCTTTTGCAACTGCACATGCTGCATCATCTGCATTTATATTGTAGCTTTCAAAATCTTCCGATGAACCGATAGGTGCAATAACAGGAATATAATTATTTTCAAGGAGTGTATCAAGTATTCCACCATCAACCTTGCACACCTCACCCACATAACCAATATCCTTTCCACCGGGAAAACGCTTCTTAACAGTCATAAGTCCTGCATCCTTACCACTTATTCCTACTGCTTTGACACCAAGTTTCTGCATCATCTGAACAAGCCCCTTATTGACTTTGGAAAGTACCATCTCCGCAATCTCCATAGTCTCAGCATCTGTAACACGAAGACCATTGATGAACTCCGGCTCCTTACCGGTCATCTCAACCCATTTGCTGATCTCTTTGCCACCACCGTGAACAATTATAGGATTAAGCCCTATAAGCTTTAAAAGTGCCACATCCTTAATTACATTATACTTAAGATTCTCATCAAGCATTGCACTGCCACCATACTTTACGACAATCTTCTTTCCGTTAAATTTCTGAATATACGGAAGCGCCTCAATAAGTGTCTGTGCCTTTATAAGGAGCTGATCCATATCAAGTTCGCTGTTTACCATTTTTCTTCCTCACTTTCTCTTTATGTTGATAGGTGATTGCGAAACTACGATTTACATCTTTTTTTATTGTGCATATTATATTCAAGTAGAATAACAAGTTTCACAATTACCGATTTCTATGCTTTTATTGTCATTCTTTATATTATAATCGCATGTCTGTTATTATATTAGTATAGCTTGTTATAACATCCGCCTACGCTTTGCTTAGAGGATGGGGAATTTCTCCGACTGAATTAAAACACTAAACTATATTGTATTTACGGGAACATAGGAGGCTGCTCAAGACCTGTCTCCTCCGGCAGTCCGAATATCAGATTCATATTCTGTACTGCCTGTCCTGCCGCACCCTTCACAAGATTATCAAGTGCACCCATTACGACTACACGATGTGTCCTCTCATCTATCTTGAAATTCACATCCACATAATTACTGCCTTCAACCCATCTTGTCTCCGGACATACATCCTTTTCAAGTACTCTGACAAAACGCTCAGATGCATAATATCTGTCATATATTGCTTTAATTTCCTCATATGTATAATCTTTTGTCAAATTGCCATAGGCGGTCACAAGAATTCCCCTGTTCATCGGAACCAGATGTGGTGTGAAATTAATGCATATTTCTCTTCCACATGCATATCCTAACTGTTCTTCAATCTCAGGCGTATGTCTGTGAGTGGTTACACCATATGCTTTGATATTCTCATTAACCTCACAGAACAGATTCGGTATCTTTGCACCTCTGCCCGCTCCGGATGTACCTGACTTGGCATCAACTATGATGGTATTCGGGTCTATTATCCCTTCCTTAACGAGAGGATACAGGGAAAGTATCGAACATGTTGTATAGCATCCCGGATTAGCCACAAGGCGTTTGCCTTTAATGTCCTCCCTGTTGATTTCGCACAAACCATATACTGCTTCCTTAATATATTCAGGAGACTTGTGTTCTATTCCATACCATTTCTCATATACTGATACATCCTTTATTCTAAAGTCTGCCGACAAATCAATAATCTTGACCTTGGACAAAATCTCCTCATTTACAAGTGATGCACAAAGTCCCTGTGGCGTTGCCGTAAATATAACATCTGCCTTTTCAGCAAGCTCATCCATGTTATCATCAAGGCACTTATCATCTACGATTTCAAACATATTTCCGAATACATCCGAATATCTCTTATCAATATAACTTCTTGAACCATACCATACTATCTCTGCTTCCTTATGTCCAAGTAAAAGTCTTAAAGTCTTACCAGTTCCTGACCGGCATATCCCGTAGAACCTATGATTCCTACTTTTATCATTGTAATTCACCTCACCTTTATTAAATGTTATCAGGTTAGAAACGCCGATTTACATCTTTTTTATTGTGCATATTATATAGTTCCATTGCAGACACGTTTGCACTCCGTCTCCGGCGTAATGGTACTAAATTCGTGTTACACACTCATCAAGTACCAACGCCTGCGCCAAGGTCTGCGTATGGAATCTATATAATATGCACAATAGATTCAGATATAACAAGGCGTTTCGCCATAACCTATTGTTATATAGACACATTCCTGCAATACGGCAGAAACGTATATGCGCCCGGAGATTGGAATAATTCTCTTAGCGAACAATCCAATCATGCATTATAACACTCTTTCAGATTTATGTATATACTCTTTAATAAAGTATTTCTATAGCGTTTCTGAAATAAGATATATGCTTCAGCGATTTCATAATTATACATTTTTTATGTATATTATGCAAGCATTAATTTTAATTCATGTATATGTAAAGAATAAACTCTCATGATTTTTAGTAATATCCATAAAAAACAGAGTTAATTATTTTATACATTTTAGTATTGCATAACTTTCCATTTCGTTGTATATTAGTGACTAGTGATGGCGTAGATTGTATACGTCTATCAGCATCCGTACATAAATGTATGGTATATACGTAATCTAAAGGAGGATATATTATTAATGAAAGAGAAAGTTATTTTGGCTTATTCAGGCGGACTTGACACAACAGCTATAATCCCATGGCTTAAGGAGAACTATGATTATGAAGTAATCTGTGCATGTATCAATGTTGGTCAGGAAAGTGAACTTGACGGTCTGGAGGAGCGGGCTAAAGCAAGCGGAGCCTCTAAGTGCTACATCTTAGATGTTGTCGATGAATTCTGTGATGACTATATCGTACCTACCGTACAGGCCGGTGCTGTATATGAAAATGAATATTTATTAGGAACCTCAATGGCAAGACCTCTTATCGGAAAGATTCTTGTTGATATTGCCCACAAGGAAGGTGCTACTGCAATCTGTCACGGTGCAACCGGTAAGGGTAACGATCAGGTTCGTTTCGAACTTGCAATCAAGGCATTCGGTCCTGAATTGAAGATCATTGCTGCATGGCGACAGGATTCATGGACAATGAATTCCCGCGAGGAAGAGATTGAGTACTGCAAGCAACATGGAATCAATCTTCCATTCTCTGCAGACTCCTCATACAGTCGTGACCGCAATCTGTGGCATATAAGTCATGAAGGTCTTGAATTAGAAGATCCTGCCAACGAGCCTAACTATGAGCATCTGCTTGTTCTCGGTACATATCCCGAGAAAGCTCCTGATGAGGCTGAATATGTAACTATTACATTCGAAAAAGGTGTACCGAAATCAGTTAACGGTAAGGAGATGAAAGTTTCTGACATTATCCGTGAGCTTAATCGTCTCGGTGGCAAGCATGGTATCGGAATTGTTGATATCGTAGAAAACCGCGTTGTCGGAATGAAGTCAAGAGGTGTTTATGAGACTCCCGGCGGAACAATTCTTATGGCTGCACATAATCAGTTAGAAGAGCTTATTCTCGATCGTGAGACCTTGGCATTCAAGAAGACTATCGGAGACAAGTTCGCAGATGTTGTATATGAAGGTAAATGGTGGTCACCACTCCGTGAAGCTTTACAATCATTCGTTGAATCTACACAGGAAAGAGTAACCGGCGAAGTCAAGTTAAAGCTTTATAAGGGTAACATAATCAAGGCAGGAACAACCTCTCCATACTCATTGTATTCAGAGTCACTTGCAAGCTTCACAACCGGCGAACTTTACAACCACAAAGATGCTGAAGGATTCATCAATCTCTTCGGTCTCTCAACAAAGGTTCGTGCAATGCTCGATCAGAAATAACAGTAATAATTATGAAATGCCCGGCAGAACGCATTGTTTTCCGGGCATTTTTTAACTGTGGTGAACTTTCACTGATACAGCGAATCTATACTCAACCCGGTACTCCGTGCCCTTGAACCGGTATTCATCTTCCACCTGATATCTCCTTCGTCAAACTTTTTAATTGATCATTATATCTTTGATTGCATTTCCTATAATATTCATCTGCCCCCGGTCTATGTATATTCTTCCATGATTTCGAGCATACAGCTGTACTATTATCATCATTCAAAGGCTCACAAGCTAATGCATCACTATACGTATAATACAATTTCATATCAGCTATCACCGAATCAATCACTATATTGTCATTGTGCAATGTTTTTAGTTCACTAAAAATCCCGTCATTGACCCATTCCGGTACATCTGTCATACAGGTCATAAGTTGAAAATTAGTTATATCATTAAACCTGCATATATTATCTGATGCAGATACCAGCCTTGTCATATCTGAAGAATTATACTGTTCACCAATATTCCCCTCAATATTATAAGCCTCAAAATGTGCCATAATATCATACTTATATCCCGATCTTAAAAGTCTCTTTACATATGTATATTTCTTAAGAAATACAGCCATCGCAACCGGTGTGGCAAAAATCATCCATAATTCTTTCTGCATTATTCTGGCTGCATTATAAACATACACAATGCAAAGCCTTCCTTTGCCATCCAAAACCATAGTCTCAGGATTCTTCAACATATTCTCGACAGACTTTCTTGAATAATTCATAATATTACCGTTAAGTATTTCATGAATCCCGTCCACCCAAGCTAAAGATGCATTGTTGTTCTTATCCTCAACATCATTATTCTCCCTGTTAAACATATCTGATGATAAAATCATAACATTACTCCTCTCAAAAAATCATTCATTTCAATATCAACTTTTGATAAATAAAATTATAGCAGTTATCATCCTGACATTTTATCCATGTATGGATAAAATCGAAATTTCTGATATAATTAGATCATAACAATTCAAACATCACTCAAAAGGCTTGTTATAAATCACATAATAATCAGTCTTAATAACATAAAAAAACATTTGTATCAGATTACTGCAAAACATATGTATTAAAAGGAGGAATAATCAATGACATTAACCGGATCATATTCATCGACCAAACCGTCTAAAGCACCGGAATCATTAACAGACAACTCAACAGGCAATGCCACCCAATTAACGGTAAAGCGTGAGCAGCTTGCAAATATATACCGACAGTCATTATTTTCATTAATTGTACATATTCTTAAAACCCTGTCCTCAAAAAACCATCCGCTTTCTGTTCCTGATATAACCGCTGCACTTCTATCCATCACTCAGCAATCCTATAATGTCAACACCGTCAGGCGGCATCTTAGTAGTATGATTGAGATATTCGCTGCAGATGAATCCAGCGAATATATTGATATGAAAAATGCATTTATCTCCTGCTACGGTGGTATCATTCATGAGATTGACAATTCAATCGGAGTAAATATGAAAAATACATATTATTTTGAACCACTTCTTTCAGCAGGCGACGTAAATATGCTTTGTGCTTGCGTTACATCCAACAGATATATGAGCAGTCGTGAAAAAGAATATTTAAATGCCGGCATAAAGACTCTATCACCTTACTATTCCAATACTATTCCGGCTTTAGATAACAGTATGCTCCATAACATGAACAAAAAAATCGCCATGGATGAGATAATCAATTCAAATGCAAAAAATTTACTGGATTTTCAGAAAAATAACATATATAATACAACTCACTCATCCGGCAAAGCACCGAAAAACAATCATCTTCTTGATATCATCCAGTCACTTGATCATGCAACGAGAGAAAGGAAACAGATAATTATCAGATATGGCATATACACATATGATGATACCAGACTCAATCATTTAAAACTAACTGACAGGAAAAAAGAATATACTCTCAACCCTTATGCACTTTGTTGGAATAACGGTTCTTACTACCTTATATGCACTAACAAAGGACATCACATTCCTTTCCACTTCAGGGTAGACAGAATATTGGATATAATCATTACGAATGAAAAATGCGAAACCCGTCCGGATACATTAAAACCATTCTTCAAGGGTAAAGATTTTCTTGTTGATAAATACACTGCCACGCATCCTTATATGTCAATATATGACGAAAAAGACAGAGTTGACTGTATATTTGAAATATCTGCAGGTGCACTGTCAATACTTGTAGATTATTTCGGCGAAAATATACGTCTTGAAAAAACCGACATGAATACAGTTGATGTCAGCGGTAACACACAGCCTGTTTTCAAAGCAGAAATAAAAGATGTAGAATATCCATGCCTTAAACTTTTCACAATTCAACATCACCATTTACTTCGGGTATTAAGTCCCGGACGTTTGATTGATGACCTTAAGTTCGAGCTTTCCAAATCTCTTGAAAAATATTAGGCGTTTGTGAAACTCTTGTTTATATCTTCAGAATTGTACATATTATACAATTCAATATTCAATATTAATGAGTTTCGCAATTACCTACTTAAAAAATATATGTAAGAGGGCAATTCACATGGGATTTCATCAAAGTAATAAAAAATCCTGATAACATTATATCTGTTATCAGGATCTTTAATCACTTGGTTTCAACCACAGTATTATTACATTATGAATTAATCTTAGCGATCACCTGACGTGTAAGCTCGTCAATCTTTCGAACTTCCTCAAACATCTGCTCAGATAAGCCCGATTGTTCTTTCTGAGAGTTTTCCTGTGCGTTAAGACTATTCTGCATCTTATCAATATCCTCGGTAAACTTTGTAAGAATATCAAGTATCTTACCTGAAGCAATCTTGGTATCATTGGCAAGCTTACGCATCTGTTCTGCAACAACCGCAAAGCCTCTTCCCTGTTCACCGGATCTTGCTGCCTCGATCGATGCATTAAGTGAAAGCATATTGGTGTTATTGGATATCTTCTGAATCTCATTGGCAAACACCTGTACTTCCGAAACATTCTTCAATATTTCACTGGTACAATCCTTAATCTCCTCAGAGCTATCCTTTATCACATTACCATACTCACTAATTCTATCCATCTCGCTTTGAACGGAATCAATGGATTCGAGCAACTTATTAGATGCATCTGAAGTAAATGATTCTGTCTCTAAACTTATCGCAATTCCCATGGTACCGACAATCTTGGTGCCATCCTTGATTGCAATAGTTATAGCCTTAAATGCAAAACCATACACATCCGCAGGACATATCTGCTCAAGCTTTCTTCCCGTGGTGAAGCTTGTCCACATCGGATCATCATGAGAAAGCGGATCCCCCACGTGAATATCAGCAACCATCTTATCCCCTTTCCAATAAGCAAGAAACTCATGACCGTCTGTTATACTCATCATTATGTCCATGCCCAATGCATCCTTGATCACAGGAACTGTTTTAATGTACATCTCCAATACCTGATTCACTTACACCCCTCCATTTCGCTATAATAAAATACCCCTCTTTCAAGCAATGTACTCAAAAGTTATAGT
>CAJOLO010000112.1 GCA_905235345.1 uncultured Lachnospiraceae bacterium | reverse complement strand
AGAGTGTTATCTATTCATTGCTGCGGCTGTTTTCTACGAGCCGTTCAAGTTCATCGCTTACTTCGTTCACTTTATTAGATACGATACTTGTTGAACTCGATATCTCCTCAGTGGATGCGGCAAGATTCTGTACACGGACGTTTACATCTTCGACTATCTTGAGGAGCTCGGTGGTTTCCTTTGCAATACTGTTAATGGCAGTGGAGATGCTCTTATTGGCAGTTCCGCTACTCTGTGCGGTGTCTTTGGAATCTGCCGCAAGGGTATTGATTTCACTTGCGACTACTGCAAAGCCTCGTCCGGCATCTCCGGCTCTGGCTGCTTCGATAGAAGCATTAAGTGCCAATAGATTTGTCTGGTTGGCAATATCAACGACTTTGTCATTGTTAGTGGTAAGCTGTCCTAATAACTCTGTGATTTCTCCTATTGAATCATTAAGCTTTGTACAAAAATTCGATACGTCTATCATCTCTTTCGATATGGCAGAACTTTCATCTGCATTGTTATTGTTGCCTGTACTCATGCCATTTAATGATTCTTGAAGCACCTTAAAGTGATTATTGATATTGTCTATGGTATGCAACATGTCATCACGCCGGGCGTTTAACAGTTCTCTTTCGTGTAATACCATATCCTGTGCTTCTGTTTTTTCTATTTCCACTAAATCCTTCAGATAGTGTACACAGTTCGATTTATTGTTATAGCCGTTGAAAATTGCAGTTGCCATATCCTTGCAGGTATCATAACCACAGCATGAGCAGTTGATGTGTCGTGACTCTTTGTTGGTTTTGCGCATGTCCGTGAATACCTTATCAAGCTCGGCTTCGGAAGGGATTTTATGTGCACATTGTGCGGAACGATCAGTGTATTTTCTTAAATAATCTTCTAAATTGAGATTGGCAAACTGTTTGTTGAGTTCCTCTAATCTTTTTTGCGGACTGATTATTTTGGACCATGCACTTTTTTTGACGTTCTTTTTCACACTTTCCTGTATAGCATGAATATTGTACAAGGGATCGTCATTTCCGGTAACTTCAGGATCAGTGCCTGTGCCGCATATACAACCATTTTCACAGTTGAGTGCATCGACAAACAGAAAAGGCGTCTTATGATTCTTTAGTCTGTCTTTATTGTCTCTCAGAAAATGATACATACGCTTGTCGCCTTCAATCTGACGTATAAACACTTCGTTACCCAGTAACCAGTATACGTTTTCTTTTAATCCGCCGGGCATAGGGTATATGGATCCCAGACCATATTCAATCTCATCTGTTATAGGTTCTCCCATAAGATTATGTTCTTTTATATATTGTATCAGATTATTGAAAGTTACATTGTAATTGATATAGCCCTTGTTATTAGGATCATCTATCTCCATCTTCTTGGCAATACATGGACTGATAAATGCCAGCTTATCGGTAATCTTAAGCTGCTTTCTTGCATATATGGCTGAGCACATCAAAGGACTCTGTACAGGAAAAAGTGTAGGCAGCAGCCCGGGAACATATCTTTCAATATATCCGACAACCGCCGGACAGGGCTGGGATATACCTCCCATGAAATTATATTTAGTAATATAGTTGATGTATCCCCAGGTAGTAATATCTGCACCGAAAGAGACACTTATAAATCTGTTTACTCCAAGATTCTTGAGACCTCCGAGTACACGTTCATACTCTTTGGGGTAATCAGCTTTAAAAGCGGGTGCAATTAAAATTGAAATCTTTTCACCTTTTTTAAGATCTTCGAAAAACTTATTTGTATCATCGCGGTATTCCCGTGCATTGTGCTCACAAGCTTTAAAACATGCACCGCAGGCAATACACTTTGCCCCATCTACCGTAATCCTTGACTTTCCAACCTCATCGGTTGGAGAAGATATACAAGCACCCATACAGCTGCAGGCACTTATGCATTTGTTACATCCAACACATTGCTCATTGGTATAAACCAATGAATTAAATTCGTTCCCCATATAGTGTACTCCTCCTTGGTATAACGTCCTTTTAAGTAACCGATTCTATTATACTCCTTAAATAGTATTTTGTTAACAATTTTTTTGCGAAGTTTAGTATAATATTAAAGTAAATGCCTATTTGAATATAAATAATCATTATCTTCATTGTGCATTTCGTATTGATTTACGGGTTGAAGTTGGAAAAAATAAACAAGTTGATGAAATATACACTGGAAATTATACTTGCGTAATGTTATAATAACTAAATAGGTTAAATTTAAGTTATCATTCAGTTATGAGATGAAGTATGTTATGCATTTTTATAAGCGTAATGAATAATAGTAAACCATAGACATAACTATAAGCGAGGGTGAGACAGTGAGTATGATAAATAATGCGGAGAGAAGAATGAATATTGCACTCTTTAGCGGAATTTTGGAGACGGAGTTCTCGCATTCTGTCTGTGAGGGTGCCATGATAGCAGCCAAACAACTGGATGCCAATCTGTTTATTTTTCCCGGAGGTGTCTATGAGATGCACTCTAAGGAAGAAGTGAATACAATGTTTGAGATGCATTATAATGCACCTTATACTTGTGTGCAGTCGAAAGAATTTGACGTTGTGGTTGTTGAGTATGGAACTATTACATCCAGAGTAGACAGTGAGCGAAAGAAGGATATTCTTGCTCAGTTTGGACATGTTCCGGTTATTCTTATTGCGGGTTCTGAAGATGGATGTACAAGTTTTATGATTGATAACAAGTCCGGAATTACAGCTTCGGTGGATCATCTTGTAGAAGAACATAATTGTACAAAGGTTGGATTTGTTAGCGGACCTGTCACCAATCAGGATGCGTTAGAACGTCTGATAGGATATAAGGAAGCTATGTTAAGCCACAATCTGGATGGTTCTGATGACTGGATTGTTTATGGTGATTTTTCAGAATATTGTTCCGAAGTGACCAAGGAATTGATTTTAAGACACCCTGATATAGAAGCCATCATATATGCTAACGATCAGATGGCAGCCGCCGGATATGAAGCGATGAAGAGTATGAATCTGCAGCCGGGTAAGGATATTCTTGCGACGGGATTTGACGACAATTCATATGCAGTTATGCTGGAGCCACATCTGACTACTGTTAAAGTTGATGTAAAAGAGATAGCTTACAGGGCTGTTATGTATGCACCGAAAGCCATAGCCGGCAACGTAGAAACGGTGTACAGTGGTACGAAGCTGATCACGAGAAACTCTTGTTCCTGCAGCAGTCGTAGAATCGATCAGAATATAATGAGAGATTTGCTTAGTGTGGATTCTGACGATCTGGTAAAAACATTGATTGAGGATTTGAAACAGATATTTTTTGACAGCACCGTAGATTATGACCAGTCTAATATCATAAATGAGGAATTTGAACATTATTTTGAATACTATTTAAATTTGGTGGACGAAGATGGTATTCTGCATAGGAATCTGGATGAATTCAATGCAGAATATTCGCGTTTTCTGATGTTATATATGAAGGGATATATCAATCTGGATGGTATCTTTTTTATCAACCGGATTATGTACGATTATTTAAGTAAAAAGCTGAAGAATCCTGAAGATAAGCTGTTCCTGTTAGAGCAGGTATCTGTAATGAGCAGGGATCTCTTTGGTCAGGTAACCAGACGGCAGGTCAGCAAGGGACATAAGAAGAAGATATTTGAGGGTATTATTGCCAATTTGAGTTCTGATTTGCTACAACAGTCCGGAAAAGAGAAGGCTCATTACGAAAATGTTATGCGTAAATTACAGCAAGTAGGATTTTCGTCCAGTTATATCCAGATTTTTGACGAGCCAATTACTATAATTGATGGACAAAAATTAGAGATGCCGGAACAGATTTATACAAGAGGGTACTGTGACTACGATAAGAATGATGATAGTCTTTGTACATACTTTTCCGGCAGAACAAGTTTCAATGAAATATTCACGCCCGGTTTTATGCCGAAAGGGAGGCGATACGACATGCTGGTGCTGTCACTTTATTCAAGAGGTGTACAGTATGGCCTGTTTATGGCGGAAACAGATTTGGATTCATTCGGTTTTGCGGGAGATATCGCTACCCAGATCAGCATATCAGTCGAAGTGTTGAATGTTTTGAATGAGCAGATTGATATAAAGAAGGAGTTAGAACGAAATCTTGCAAAGGCGGTTGCTACCAATAGAGAGCTTGATGAGATGAGCCGATTGGATCCGCTGACCGGAGTGAGCAATCGCAGAGGCTTTTTCCAAATGACAAAAGAATTTTTGGATAACCCGGATAATTATGGGAAAAAGGCAATTGTACTTTTTGCTGATATGGATAATCTAAAGACGATCAATGATGAATTCGGACATGACGACGGAGATTTTGCTCTGAAATCAATTGCCGGATTTCTTACGGGGTCTTTTCGTAAGTCGGATGTAATAGGACGAATGGGAGGCGATGAATTTGCCGCATTTGCAATCATTGAAAAGGAGAAGTCGGATGAGGTTATTAAAGACCGCATACGTCAGATAATTAATGATTTTAATGCCGGAAGCAACAAGCCTTATTATGTGGATATGAGTATCGGTACGCAGGAATTCATTATATCGAAAAGAACAGATCTTAATGAAATGTTAAACATTGCGGATGAGAAACTTTATGAGGAGAAGAAGAACAAGGTGAAAAATGTTTTAAAAGAACAAGGAGATAATATGCAATATTTTTTACCATAGTCAAGACTTGCTCGTGAGTCTTTCGCGATGGAGAATATATTATTTTGCAATATGGATTGCAGAAATGTGAAGGAACAATTGAAAGGGGTGTGATTATGGCGTTATACAATCCTAAATCACTTAAAGCAGAAGAGTTTATTAATCATGAGGAGATATTGGAGACGTTAGAATACGCCGAGAAGAATAAGAATAATATTGCACTTATTGATGAGCTTTTAGAGAAGGCAAAGCCAAGAAGAAGTGGAGGAATATTGACATGCAAAGGTCTTACGCACAGGGAGGCTTCGGTGCTTCTTGCCTGCGAGGATCCGCAGAAAGTCAGGCAGATGTATGAGCTTGCAGAGGAGATTAAGTTGGAGTTTTACGGTAACAGAATAGTTCTGTTTGCTCCATTACTGTGTTAACGGATGTCTCTACTGTCCTTATCATTTAAAGAATAAGACAATTCCGAGAAAGAAACTTACCCAGGAGGAGATACGTGCTGAGGTGATTGCACTTCAGGATATGGGACATAAGCGTCTTGCCATAGAAGCAGGAGAGGATCCGGTCAATAATCCGATTGAATATATATTAGACAGTATAAGGACGATATACGGAATCAAACATAAGAATGGTGCCATAAGGAGAGTTAATGTCAACATTGCTGCCACTACGGTTGAGGAATACAGAATGCTTAAGGAGGCAGAGATCGGCACGTATATTCTTTTCCAGGAGACTTACGATAAGAAAGGTTATGAGGAACTTCATCCGACAGGCCCCAAGCACAATTATGCGTATCATACTGAGGCAATGGACAGAGCTATGGACGGGGGAATTGATGATGTCGGACTTGGTGTTCTTTTTGGACTGGAGAAGTATAAATATGAATTTGCAGGTCTGTTAATGCATGCGGAACATCTTGAGGCAGTACATGGTGTCGGGCCACATACTATAAGTGTCCCAAGAGTAAAAAAGGCAGATGATATTGATCCTGATATGTTTGACAATGGCATTGATGACGAGACATTTGCAAAGATTATTGCATGTATCAGAATAGCTGTTCCTTATACGGGAATGATAATTTCCACCAGAGAGAGTGAAGAGGTGAGGAGAAAAGCTCTTACAATGGGAATATCACAGATAAGCGGTGGTTCACGTACCTCTGTCGGGGGATATACCGAAGAGGAAAGACCGCATGATACCGAACAGTTTGATGTATCTGATTCAAGAAAACTTGATGATGTTATCGAATGGCTTATTGACCTTGGCTATATTCCTTCGTTTTGTACTGCTTGTTATAGGGCGGGAAGAACAGGAGACAGGTTTATGAGTCTGTGCAAGAGTGGACAGATTCAGAACTGTTGTCACCCGAATGCACTTATGACGCTTGCGGAATATATGATGGATTATGCTTCTCCGTTTGTAAAAGATAAGGGGCTTACATTGATAGACAATGAACTTTCGGGAATTCCTGACGAGAAGGTCAGGAATATAGCAAGAGAGAATATAGAGGCAATAAAGAATTCGAAGGGACGGGATTTCCGTTTCTGACAGTTATTCAATTAAAAAGGTATACATTGGAGTTTCACAAACACCTAAATGATAAATAAAAAAGGAGGACATATATATGCCTTTTATTAATTCAAAAGTAACAGTTCCGGTGGCACCGGAGACACAGGATAAGATTAAGGCGGAGCTTGGCAAGGCATGCAGTATTATAGGAAAGCCTGAAAGCTATGTTATGATCGGGTTTGAAGATGGATATTCACTCTACTTTGCAGGGGAGAAGCTTGAGAAGGGAGCTTATGTTTCTGTAGACTTATTCGGCTCAGGTAATTCTGCAGCATTTGATAAGATGACAGCAAAGATATGTGAGATATACGAGAGTGAACTTGGAATTCCGGGCAATCATATTTATGTAGATTACAGAACCACTCCGGATTGGGGCTGGAACGGAAGGAATTTTTGAAAAATATAAAAGTTTCTGTGTTGTTATTTCAAATTGGTTATGCTATAATGTCGAAAGCGGCGGTCGTGAAATACGAACCGAAATATTGCTATAAACGAAAGGAGTTTGAAAATGATTAATACCGCATTGAAAACCGCATTGGAAATTGAGAAGGTTGTAGGAAGAGAGATTCTTGACTCTCGTGGTAATCCGACTGTTGAGGCTGAGGTATGGCTTGCAGACGGAACTGTTGGAACAGGCTGTGCACCTAGTGGAGCTTCTACAGGTGAGTTCGAGGCACATGAGCTTCGTGATGGAGACAAGTCACGTTATCTTGGAAAGGGTGTTTCGAAGGCAGTTGATAATATCAACGGGACGATCAATGATGTACTTGTAGGCGTTGACGCTTCTGATATCTATGCTGTAGATGCAGCAATGATCGCAGCAGACGGTACAGATAACAAGTCTAAGTTAGGTGCTAATGCAATTCTTGCAGTTTCTATCGCAGCAGCAAGAGCAGCAGCTACATCTCTTAACATTCCTCTTTACAGATTTTTAGGTGGAGTACAGGGCACTAACCTTCCTGTTCCTATGATGAACATCCTTAATGGTGGTGCTCATGCTACTAATACAGTTGATACACAGGAGTTCATGATCATGCCTGTTGGCGCTCCTTCTTTCAAGGAAGCACTTCGTTGGTGTGCAGAGGTATTCCATGCACTTGCTAAGATTTTAAAGGACAAGGGTCTTGCTACATCAGTTGGTGATGAGGGTGGTTTCGCTCCGAACCTTTCATCTGATGAGGAGACAATTGAGACAATTCTTGAAGCTGTTAAGGCAGCAGGATATGAGCCTGGTAAGGACTTCATGATCGCTATGGATGCTGCCTCTTCTGAGTGGAAGAGTGAGAAAGGTAAAGGTTACTACAAGCAGCCTAAGTCAGGTAAGGAGTTCACTTCTGATGAACTTATCGCTCACTGGGAGAGCCTGATCGACAAGTATCCTATCATCTCTATCGAGGATGGTCTTGATGAAGAGGATTGGGAAGGATGGCAGAGAATGACCGAGAAGATCGGTGACAGAGTTCAGCTTGTTGGTGATGACTTATTCGTTACTAATACAAAGAGACTTTCAAAGGGTATCGAACTTGGTGCAGGTAACTCTATTCTTATCAAGCTTAACCAGATTGGTTCTGTATCAGAGACATTAGAGGCTATTAAGATGGCTCATGCAGCAGGCTATACAGCAATTTCTTCACATCGTTCAGGTGAGACAGCAGATACAACAATTGCTGACCTTGCAGTTGCTCTTAATACTAATCAGATTAAGACAGGTGCTCCAAGCCGTTCAGAGCGTGTTGCTAAGTACAATCAGTTGCTTAGAATTGAGGAAGAGCTTGGCGAAAGCGCAGTATATCCGGGTCTGAAAGCATTTAATGTTAAGAAGTAATTATTATTAACATATAAACTTTCAGCTATTAAGAGATAATTTGTTTCAGGCTTAAAGTATTACTTATATTATAAGTGCGGTTTCGCATATTGCGGAACCGCATTTTTACTTGAACAGACAAAAAATGTGCACAATAGATTCAAGTGTAATAAGGAGTTTTGCAATCACCCGTGGTATACAAGTTAGAGAGGATTTTTAAGATTTGATAGAAGAGATGGATTCGGGGATTTTAAGATATATAATATTGGTGATTATGATTTTAATGTCGGCAGGTTTGACAGGATGTGGAACCGGCGACATTAATGTGTCCGGAAATATGAGCTCTGATGATGGTAATGTGGTTGATATACAGACAGATATAAGTAACGAATTGACAGATGATAATATTATTGCTGACGATAATAAGGATACTGACGGTGAAGAAGATACTGATAATTCAGAAGAAACAGACAATGAAGAGGATACTGATGATTCAAAAGGAACAGACAGTGAAGAAGATGCTGACAATAATATAGAAGATAACAATGCCTATGAAAAACTAAAGACAATGACATTGGAAGAAAAGGTGGCACAGATGTTCATTGTTATACCGGAATCCATTGCTCCGGGAATGACCGGTGTTGAAATTGACAAAGATAAGACCAAAGAGGTTATAGATAAAATACCCGTGGGCGGCGTTATCTATTTACCTGAGGATATCAGAGATCCTGAGCAGGTCAGGACGACACTTGCAAATTTTAAAGAAAGTAGTATAGAACGTATTGGACTTCCGATGTTTTTATGTGTTGATGAGGAGGGTGGACGTATAGCCAGAATAGCTAACAACAAGATGTTTGGAGTAGATAATGTGGGTTCTATGATGGATATCGGGGCTAAAGGTGATGCTGACATTGCATATATTACAGGTAATTATATGGGAGCATATCTTACGGAACTGGGCTTTAATCTTGATTTTGCACCGGTTGTGGATGTGGAGAGTGAAAGTTATAATTCTGCATTATATATGAGGACATTTTCTGATGACCCGGATGCTGTGTCAAGATTGGCTAATGCTCTTTCCAAAGGACTTGAATCCAAAGGAGTTATCAGTGTATATAAGCATTTTCCGGGACACGGATCGACTACCGGTGATCCACATAAAGGATATACATTTACCGATAAAACATTAGAAGAATTGAAGATGTGCGATCTGATTCCGTATGAAAAGGGAATTGATGAAGATATCTCCATGATAATGGTTGGACATATAACACTTCCGAATGTAGTTGAAGACGGACTGCCAGCTTCACTTTCAGAGAAAATTATTACAGATATGTTGAGAGAGGATATGGGTTATCAGGGTGTGGTCGTAACAGATGCTATGAACATGGGGGCAATCAAGGATGTATATGAGTCTGATGAAGCAACAATAATGGCGGTAGAGGCAGGGGCTGATATAGTTCTCATGCCTAAAGAGTTTGATAAGGCGTATAATGGATTATTAAATGCGGTTAATAACGGAGATGTTTCTGAAAGCAGGATAGATGATTCAGTACTTAGAATTTTGAAACTTAAATACAGATTTTTTAGTGATGATATAAATTAGAATAAAAAATACTTGTACTTTTCTCTCTCAAAACTTATAATATAAAGCAATGACTGTCAAAAATATAATATTATAATAGTGGTGGTATATTGAATGGTTAGAGAACAGAATGTTAAACTGATGAGCAAGATTGCAATTTATGAGAAGAATAAAGGCAGAAC
>CAJOLO010000111.1 GCA_905235345.1 uncultured Lachnospiraceae bacterium | reverse complement strand
AGTGAACCTTATACGATCAGATATAAGGCTAATTCTTATAACAGTACGAATCCTACCAATGCAATGTATGTTATTGATGAATTTACATATGATGAAGGCGGATTTCGAGCCACATATATCAGGGATACGGGAACATGGGATGTTAGCGAAATTGATAATGAATCATGAGTTGAGAATAAATTGTCAATGAATCCACGGATTGGAATGAAAGAATGAAGGCGGTGACTGTATGATTAATTCAAGAACCGGTATAAGATACGGAATAAAGAATAAAGGCAAGAATAATAGCGGTTTTACTTTGGTGGAGATGGTTGTTGTACTCACCATTATTGCTATAATGATGAGTGCTGCAGTATGGGGTGTTACCGGCTGGATTGCTCATTATGAATATATAAGCAGTGAAGAGAAGGCGAGAACCATATATATGGCTGCACAGTCTGCTCTGTCGGCCGCCGAGAGCAGAGGAACTCTTGATGATTGTATGGAAGACCTTAGGAAGGAAATGGTTCGCAGGAATTCTTTGTTCGAAAGTTCGGATACAACCGGTCTTGCAAAGTCTGTATATGGAATACCTGATGTGACGGACAATGAGGGAAATGAGCATTGCTACGGATATCTTTCAGTGTCGTGTGGAGATTATGAGGCAATGAATGGCGGAACCGGCAATGTATTATTCGATCTTATTGATACATATGTTACCGATACGGAGCAGCTTAACGGTTCTATCGTTATTGAGTTTGATCTTACAGCGAAGAAAGTATATTCTGCATTTTACAGCAGCTGGGCGTCATCCATCTCATATGATGATAGCCTTAACAGTATTGTGCGCAGTGATTTCTATATAACTGATGAGCACAGAACGCCTGAATACCGGGAAGAATATGCAGTGGGGTACTACGGTGCCGATCAGGTAAATGTAGTCATTCTTGACGATTCCTATGAACTTAATGTAGATGAAGTTGTTCTTCACAATGAAGAGACATTATATCTTACAATGAATTCCACATCTTTAAGTGCTGATACAGATACTGTATTTGATATTGAGCTTTTAGCGGAGCACAATCCGTCTGATTTGGATAATGATGTTGTTTCAGATGGTAATTCCGGGGATGATTATAATGATAATAACAACAGTGACGGCATATCTAAACAGAGTGATGAAAAGGATGGGGCGGTTAAGTCTCTTTGTTCATTTACAATTGATTGGACCATGCTACAGGATGTTAATCCGAATATTCCGAAACGCGTTGAACTTGATGTCAAGGATGGAGAAGGAAAGAATATGGGCAGATATGCATTTATACTTTCCTATGATATTATCGTGAATGATGATGGTGAAACTAAGAGATTATTTAATGTTACTCTTGATGCTATGACTACAGGTCAGTCAATGGCTCTTATGAAGGTGATTGATGAGAACGGACGAACTGATTCCACAAGCTACAGTATCACACGTTTGTTGGGAGTAGAGCCTAAGGATATATTTGCGAGGGTTTCGGTGGAGCCTTCTGATGCTGCGGTGATACACTATGCAGCCGGAAGTTTTGTTGATTCTAATGTGGAGAATGATCTGTATGCTACAAAGGATGCCGACAGCAAGTATGTGTCTGATGAACATGCATATGAAATCAGCACATGCCGGCATCTGTCTAATATTAGATACGCGGAAGAGTATGAGATTAACGGAGTCGCACATACCTATGCTGTAACGGAAGACATTGATTGGAAGAATGGTGTTATCTACAGTACGATTCAAGGTGCGGGTGATGTGATAGATGATGCTTCATCCGCAATATCCGGTGATGCAGGCTACACATCACTCGATACGGCTGTGACAGGTTTCCCGATGATACCTAAACTTAATACGAAGAGTGTATTTGACGGACAGGGCAGACATATATCTAATCTGATTATTAATAATTCGAGCAGTGTTATATACAAGAGGAATACTGATGGTACTATTGTAAATGCCGAAACTCCCATAAATTCTTCAAAGACTCTTGGACTTTTCGGAACTAACAGAGGGATGGTTAAAAGACTTGTTATAAGTGCTGCCAAAGAAACTGCGATTTCTTCTGAGGAGTATAATGAAAATAGCGGAAACGGAGGAAAGGGTAATGCTTCCATATATTCTGATTCGTTAGAGGCGGTAGGAATAATATGCGGCAGATGCGAAGGTTATATAAGGGAAATTTATTTCGATAAGGATTGCAGTGTATCAGCCAGTGTGTTTGCGAATCCTGATGATGAGGAAGAAGCTAAAGCAGAGGCGTTGGCATATGATACTGTCACGGAATCTTATATTAAAGATGAACATGAGAATCAGATATATGGTTGCGGCATAGGTATGGTAGCCGGAACGGTTTTCCTTAATGACAATATTTCATTTGACCGGATTCGAACTTCGGGAAAAGTAAGTGGATGGATTTCAGGCAAGGATGATTTTTCGATTGATACACCGGAGGTTTCTGATTCGGAAGGAAGAAAAAATATATATAATGAGACCGATAAGGTTCAGGGCGATTATACGAATGCACAATGTTATGCTTACGGTGTTGGCGGTGTGTTTGGATATGTGTATGGAGGAGAATATAAGGAGAATGAGGTAAAATCGGGAATAGGGGTAAGCGAAGATGAAGTCAGAGCCAATTCTTTGCTGGATTCTGAAGATATAAGCGGAGCAGGATATCTTCAGATTGATCTTTTTGAAGACTGGACTACGGAATCCATCGTCAATAAAGCAGATGTCGAAGGCAGATCTTTTACGGGAGGTATTGTAGGCAATATATGTATATCAGGTCTTTCATCTAATAAATCTGTTGAGCAGGATAAGGATGGAGATATAACAATTCCTAATAAGAAGAAGGCTATAGCTCAGATAACCAACTGCCATAATTATGGTGATACAAAGGGAGAAGATTTTGTTGGAGGTATTGTGGGCGTTAATGGTGAAGGCGGATACATTAAAGAGTGCGTATCTTATGGAAGTCTCGCTGCAGATGGAGGGGTTAGTGCCGGTATAACTTCGGAGAATTATGGATATATAGACAGATGCTTTGTTAATCGTGCTGCTCCGGATGAGGAAAATGATGGTAAACCCTATATACCGCAGATTGAAAGTAATATGCTGGTTGCAGGTGCCATAACATCGGTTAATCATGAAGAATGTGTTGTGTACGGATGCGAGATTGCTACAGATTCAACAGGATTAACTGATAAGATTATGATAACAGGCTCTGATATGGCTACGTTCGGATATATCGTCGGAGATAATTACGGTGTTGTTAATACCGGTAGGGCAGGAAGATATCTTGGATATGATTCCAAGAAAAAGAATCTGGTTATTGGCGGTGCTGTCGGAACAAACCATAAAGACGGCGTTGTTAAGAATATTGATGTAAACATTGATCTTGATACAAAAACAGCGATATATGTCGGTGGTGTTGTAGGCAGGAACAGCGGCAAGATTAATAACTGTACGTTTGCCGGCAGTATAGTCAAAAATTCATCGTCAAGTAGTGATGCAGGATTGTCATTTGGTGGAATAGCGGCAATTAACGAAACAGAAGATGGTTCCGGTAAGCCGACTATCAGCAGCTGTAATATTGAAGGCGGTGTTATTGAAACGGTTGGACTTAACAGATCCAATAATGCTGAGAATGTATCGGCTCGTATATCTAAATCATCAGCTGTTGGAGGAATATGTGGAATAAACAATGAAGGATGTAGTATAATTGACTGTTATTTAACCTCTGCAGAAGATGAAAACGGTAACATTACGCAAACCGGGATAACGGTATCTGCCGGTATGGCAGGAGGAATTGCGGCAATTAACGCAGGGTCGATCAGGCATTGCGGCGGTAAAGAAGTAATGGCAGGTTCTCTTTATAAGGTTACGGATCAGCTTGATGAGAGTTTATTATCCGATACCTCAACACCTATTGATGCCGGAGGAACCATGGCTTCATATCTTGATGCGGTTTCAAATGCCGAAAAGGAATCTGACACTGTGACTGTGTGTAATTATACAACAAGAATTAATTCTTACATGAAAGCGGTTACAAAACGTATCGGTGCACTTTCGGTAACGGATGCTGAACAGTCAGCAGGAAAAAATGCATATACAAAAGAAGAATACGAAAACAGTCAGAATTATATTAATAAGACAAATACATGTATTCTTCGTATGAATGACAAAGAGGGGAACATCGGTGGTATTGTCGGATATAATGTGTATTCCGGTAGTGTAACGGAATGTGCTTCCGGAAGATGGATTATAGAAAGTTATCTGACAACAAAAGATTCCCAGGTTGGTGGCGTGATCGGTGAGAATACATCCGGGGGCGCTGTCAAAGCTAATATAAACTTTGCTTATGTGAGAAGGGAACTTAAAGATCCGTATCAGGCAGGTACTGACAATGTAAAAGACCGTGGAGCACAGAATAATCATGAATATTATATTGGCGGAGTTATTGGGTTACAGAATAATTCATCTACAGATACCTGGAAGGTTGAAGGATGTGTCAATCTTGGCAATGTGGTGAATTATTACGGAGATAACGTTGGAGGTATAATTTCTAAGTGGAAAGCTAACGGCGGAACAGTAGACCATTGCTTTAATTATGGCACACTTATGACCGGATATCAGGAAGGAAGTAATTACGGAACAGCGGGAGGAATTGTCTCATATTGCTATGATCTGACGCCGGACCAGATCATTAATGTGATATCCTGCCAGAATCATGGAATTGTGAATCTTGCGGTTTATGGTATCGCACAAAACGGAAATGAGAGATTTGACGTAAATGACAGCAGAAGTTATATGGTATCTGACCGTGGAAGAAGGATTGCCAATGACGTTGGAGGAATTGTCGGAAAACTGAATGCTCCAAGTTCTGCAGAAATATATACGGTTAATGTTAAAGATTGCGTGAACGGATCCGAAGCGAAGGTGTACAGCTTTTCATTGACCGGCGGAATATTGGGTTGGACCGGTGGTGATAAGGTTAATAACAAAACTACTGTTGACAGTCTCTTTGTCAATGTTGACAGATGTCGTAATTACAGCAGTGATTTGTTTTCATTTAGAACAGAAGGCGGAGGAATTTTGGAGAATTCGGGAAGAAATTCAATATCCGGTATTATTGCGGAACGTCAGAATTACAGTGAAGGTAGTGAGAATCCCACGGGATATACGACGGTTACCAATTGTCTTACAATGAGATTGAC
>CAJOLO010000110.1 GCA_905235345.1 uncultured Lachnospiraceae bacterium | reverse complement strand
TCCAGATAGTGCCAATGAGAACTATCACCGTCCATTTGATATTCCGGACATTAACGCACCTTCCGCCAGACGTCATATAGAGCTTTCTTCAGCACACTACATCTTTGTAAAATACAGCAAGAACAACGAGTTAGAGTCTATAGACAATACATTATCCGACAGCTACACAGATGAGGTTATAGAAGAATACTGTACTCAGATACTTGCTTCAAATAAGAAAGAAGGAACTATTGAAGATCTCCGTTACATGGTACGCGAGAATAAGGACAACATATTAATCGCATTTATTGACCATTCCTCCGCAGTTCAGTCAATCAAAATGGTCCATGTTATATCCATTGTATCAGGCGTACTGGCATTAGCATTCTTCGCACTTATTTCCTATATGCTTTCCGGATGGATGGTTAAACCTGTCGAAGAAGCATTCACTAAGCAGAAACAGTTTATTTCCGATGCCAGCCATGAATTAAAAACTCCAATCGCTGTAATCCTCTCCAACAGCGAACTTCTTGAGGATCAGATAGGAGAGAACAAACAACTTTTATATATCAAGAATGAATGTGACAGAATGCATGAACTTGTAAGCTCACTCTTAACTCTTACCAGATTAGACCAGACTCCTTACAAAGATATGGAGAGGAATGATTTCTGTATCAGCGATACTATACTTGAGCGTATCCTCCCTATGGAAAGTGTGGCTTTTGAAAAAGGGGTTATGATGGACTATGAAAATGTCACTCCCGCTCTGCATTATTACGGTGTCAGGGAACAGATTGGTCAGGTTGCCGCTATACTTATTGATAACGCGATAACATACACTGACAAAGACGGAACGATTACCATTTCCCTATGGCAAACATCGCACCACGTCAATCTTACAGTTGCCAACACCGGAAAAGAGATTCCCGTCTCTGAACGCGAAAAGCTATTCGAACGTTTCTACCGTTCAGATGAATCAAGACACCGGGCAAACGGACATTTTGGTCTTGGTTTATCCATAGCCAAAACCATAGTCACTAACCACAAGGGTAAGATAAGTGTAGACTGCGCTGAAGGGATCACGACATTCACAGTTAAACTTCATATTCAATAAATCGAACATATCTCTTAGTAAATGTGCGAAATGCTACCTGTACAGTTACAATCAAACTATAACTTCACTAAAAAAGGCGGGATATTAATTCCCGCCGTCTTCTTATCTTTCATTTATAGGTATATATTTCTGATTCTTCTTAACCGCTTTATATGCCGGACGAATAATCTTGCCCTGATTAATAAGCTCCTCTATTCTGTGAGCACTCCAGCCCGCCATTCTTGCAATCGCAAACAATGGTGTGTATAACTCTGTCGGAAGTCCTAACATCTCATACACAAAGCCCGAATAAAAGTCTACATTGGCACTTACACCCTTATATATCTTGCGTTCCTCCGCAATAACGATCGGTGCAAGCTTTTCTACATTGGCATACAAGCGATATTCCTTATCATAACCCTTCTCAACGGAAAGCTTCTCCACAAAACCTTTGAAAACCTTGGCTCTCGGATCTGATATGGAATAAACCGCATGTCCCATACCATATATAAGTCCTGCTTTATCAAATGCTTCCTTATGAAGCAGTTTCTTGAGGTAATCCTTAATCTCATCCTCATCATCCCAGTCGGAAACCGCTTCCTTCATCTCTTCGAACATCTTTGTAACCTTGATATTGGCACCACCGTGCTTAGGCCCTTTAAGGGAACCTAAAGATGCAGCCATTGACGAATATGTATCTGTTCCTGAGGATGTCACAACGTGCGTGGTAAATGTTGAATTGTTACCACCACCATGCTCAGCGTGTAATACCAGTGCAAGGTCCAGAATTCTTGCTTCCAATTCTGAATACTTGCTGTCAGGTCTTAACAGATATAGTATATTCTCAGCCGTTGAAAGATCTTCCTGCGGTGTATGTATAAAAAGGCTGTTCCCATCATGATAATGGCTGTATGCCTGATATCCATATACCGAAAGTAACGGTACTACTGAAATCAACTGCAGACACTGCCTTAATACATTGGGAATTGATGTATCATCTGCCTTCTCATCATAAGCATATAATGTAAGCACACTTCTCTGTAACATATTCATCATATCCTTACTGGGTGCCTTCAATATTATATCCCTTACAAAATGTGTAGGAAGAGATGTTCTGTAATTACCAAGAATATCCTTAATTGTATCTAACTGTTCCTGATTCGGAAGCTGCCCAAACAGCAGAAGATACACAGTCTCTTCATAACCAAATCTTTTCTCCTCGATAAAACCGGCTACAATATCTTCTACATCAATACCCTGGTAATAAAGTTTACCTTCGCAGGGAATCATATCATTATCTTCAACAATATATGATTGTATCTTTGATACATCCGTAAGTCCGGTAAGTACTCCTCGTCCGTCGATATCGCGAAGTCCTCTCTTAACCTCATACTTTGTATAAAGGTCCGGATCAATCTTCAAATTCTCCATACAGAGATTCGATAAGTTCTGAATATCTTCTGATATTTTTGCAAAAGCATTAATCTTTTCTTCGTGGTCGTTATTCACTCAATCACCCTTTCTTTATTCAGCACACTTCTTCAACATGTAACAGTATAGCATATACTTGCTTTGTTTCTCCATAATTTTTTGAAAATTCATATATTTTTAACATTTTATTGTTACATTTATGCGAGATGTGTGCAATTGCCCTATAAAATAAACCATAAATATATTAAAACACCTCAAAAACGATATTGATATATCCATATCTCGTCTTTGAGGTGTAGTTAATATTCTTATCACTAAATTAACATCATAATATTACAATATGATATACTAGTCAAGAATAAAAATATTTTATACATTAATCTCCGCTGTAAGTCCAAGCAGATTACTGTTAGCATCAAGTACCGGCTTAACAACCTCTGTTATGAATTCCTCTGTCTGCTGTGGAGCACGACCGACAAAGTTCTTAGGATCAAGTATCTCCTCGATCATCTCCTTAGTCATTCCAAATGCAGGATCATTAGCTATTCGGTCTACAAGATCATTCTCCTTGCCATACTTCTTAACAACCTCAGCCGCTGCCATCGAATGCTCACGAATCTTCTCATGGAGTTCCTGACGGTCTCCCCCACGTTTTGCTACATCCATCATAATATTCTCTGTTGCCATGAAAGGAATCTCCTTCATAAAATGCTGGTAAATAACCTTTTCATATACAACTAGTCCATCCACAACATTAAGATAAAGATCAAGTATTCCGTCAACAGCAAGAAATGCCTCCGGCACTGATATTCTCTTATTAGCTGAATCATCAAGCGTTCTCTCAAACCACTGGGTCGATGCTGTTATCGCAGGATTAAGTGCATCCACCATAACATAATTGGCAAGAGACGCAATTCTCTCCGATCTCATAGGATTTCTCTTATACGCCATAGCCGAAGATCCTATCTGGTTCTTCTCAAACGGCTCCTCAATCTCTTTAAGATGCTGCAAAAGTCTGATATCGTTAGAAAACTTATGAGCACTCTGGGCAATTCCCGAAAGCACGTTGAGTACCCTTGTATCCACTTTTCTTGAATAAGTCTGTCCTGATACCGGATAACACTCGGCAAATCCCATCTTCTCAGCTATCATTCCGTCTATCTTTCTGACAGTCTCATGATCTCCGTCAAAAAGTTCTAAGAAGCTTGCCTGGGTTCCCGTAGTTCCCTTACAGCCTAACAACTTCTGCTGACTTATCATATAATCAAGATCTGACAGATCCAACATAAGCTCTTCTATCCAAAGCGTAGCTCTCTTGCCCACTGTTGTAGGCTGTGCCGGCTGAAAATGCGTAAATGCAAGAGTCGGTAAATCCTTATACTGCAGAGCAAACTTTGAAAGCTCGTTGATAACATTCAATAATTTCTTACGAACAAGCTTCATAGCCTCAGTCATAATGATTATGTCCGTATTATCTCCAACATAACAGCTGGTTGCTCCCAGATGTATAATTCCCGCTGCCTCAGGACACTGTTTTCCATAAGCATACACATGACTCATTACATCATGTCTCACCAGCTTCTCTCTCTTCTTCGCCACATCATAATTAATGTCACTTTCAAATGCCTTGAGCTCCTCTATCTGCTCATCGGTAATTCTCGGCTTTCCATCCTCTGAAAGTCCCAACTCCTTCTCTGTCTCTGCAAGTGCGATCCATAGTTTTCTCCATGTCTTAAACTTCATATCAGGTGAGAATATGTACTGCATCTCCTTGCTTGCATAACGCTCTGATAATGGGCTTACATATTTATCCTTCATAATTCCTCCTAATAATTGCTGCTATTTCACAGCATATTTCAACTTGTAAAAACATACACCAATTCAAGTATGACTCCGGCAAGCCTTGGTGCAAGATTCAAATCAGCTTTGGCTGACATATTTCCCAATAATAATGTATCTTTTTCTTACGAAAATGTCAATCAAAATACATTTTTATTTGTGATTTTATGCAAGGTATGTTACAATATAGCAAATTAAGCTTATTATTTTCTCATGTAGTATATCTGATATACTATACTTATCAGGCAAACCATAACCAACAACGAAGTTAGTATTGGAGGAATGAATTATGGAAGAAAAAAGACGTTATAAGAGACTTCCGATTCAATTGAATCTTGAAGTATCAGAAGTATTTAAGCAGGATAACAATGTTATTACCGATCTTAATGCAGAGATTCATGTATTTGATATCAGCAAAGCAGGAATCGGATTTACAACATCAACCTATCTGCCTAAAGGATATTATTTCAATGCAACGATTACGCTGGAGCAAGCAGAGCAAAAGTTATTGACCGTGGTTAAGATTCTTAACGTATCTGAATTAGAAGATGGCGTATACCGTTATGGATGTGAATTCGTCGGACTCGCCGGAATCTTCGACTATCTGTTTGATGATTACGCAAAATACATTGATGAAGTATAGAAAGTAAATTAGTGATATCCAAGTCTCGCTCTTGCGAGACTTGTGGGAGATTTAAGTCCTCTCTGCCTGTTTCTTAATCCTGATGATATTCTTTCATCAAGCATTGCTCTCCACATGGCAGATAAGATTTCCCTATCATTTATCAACATATCCGCAGTTCCATTGTAATTGAATGAGTTAAGCCATTCACAGTTTCCGAATCCCATAAGCTTTCCGCCTGATATATTATACCCCGCATCATAACCTGCTTTATTATACATTCCTACATACGACAGATAATATTTCCCAGGTTCAAGATTATCCGGTATATAAGCCTTAAGTTCATA
>CAJOLO010000109.1 GCA_905235345.1 uncultured Lachnospiraceae bacterium | reverse complement strand
AGGCGAGATATGTCTTAATGGTGATTTGTGGGATGTGTTCAGACATAAGGAGAAACTTGAGAATTTAGGTTTGAAGGTTCCGTTAGGAATTAATATACTTAATGCTTTGAACGATGATGGTATTAATGTGGATATAACAAAGCATACACAGATTGAGGTATATGAGGAATTGCAGCAATTAAAAGCTGTGTAAGGTAACTGTTCAGGTAGCATCTCACATACATTGCGAGATACGTACAAAAATGTATATTTTATGATACGACAGGCATACCGGAATGTGTGCGAGCACCGTGTCTGTCGTGTATCTATGAAGCATAGATACTGTGTAATAAATAATAGGTAAATTTCAGGTGGTGATATACTATGCGGGAAATGACAATAGGACAATATTATAGCACAGACTCACAGATTCACAGATTAGATCCACGAGTTAAGATTGTTATTACATTTGTATATGTTATTAGTCTGTTTTTTCTGAGAAGTCTTCCGATGTACGGACTGGCATTTATCATGATTACAGTTTACATAAAATTATCCAATGTTCCGTTAAGATACATTCTGAAGGGAACAAAAGCGTTGATATGGTTTATCTTATTTACGGTAATATTGCAGATGTTTACTGTACAAGGAGCAGAAGCCGTTGTTGAATGGAAATTTATAAGAATAACAAAGGCAGGAATATATTCTTCAGGATATCTGTTTTTAAGACTTATATTCATGATTGTCGGTTCTTCGATGATGACATATACAACTACCCCCAACGCATTGACAGATGGGTTGGAAAAGTTGTTATCATGGATGAACAGACTCCATGTACCGGTACATGAGCTTGCTATGATAATGTCGATTGCATTGAGATTTATACCGGTTCTTACCGAGGAACTTGACAGGATAATGAAAGCACAGATGGCACGAGGTGTTGATTTCAAAGAGGGAAATGTGTTCGAGAGACTTAGAAAGCTGATGCCGATTATTGTTCCGCTTTTTGTCTCAGCAATAAGGCGAAGTAATGAATTGGCACTTGCCATGGATGCAAGATGTTATCATGGCGGTGAGGGAAGGACTAAGATGAAACCACTTGAATATAAGAGAAGCGATTATATTGCTTATATTATTGTGGTAGTTTATCTTATTGCTTTGTTTGCAATTAAGAAGATGTTTAACCCGGTTGGAGAAATCCCCTTTCTCTAATTGAAGCATAGGTGGAGGTTAGGTATTCCACCTGATATTATGCCTACGGTGGATTGCGGGAATGTGCAGATGAAGATGTCAGCGAGGCAGACGTGTATTCCGCAACGGGAATGTGTGAAGCATTCTTTAATACAGATTAGATAGGGAGAGATACATGAAACGAATAAAGATTACGGTTGCCTATGATGGTACGAATTACTGTGGATGGCAGATTCAGAAAAACGGAATAACTGTGGAAGAGGTGCTTAACAAGACACTAAGTAAGTTTTTTGGACAGGATATTACTGTAATAGGAGCCAGCCGTACTGACTCGGGAGTTCATGCTTTGGGGAATGTGGCGGTTTTTGATGCGGATGTTACAATGCCGCCGGAAAAGATTTCTTATGCAATTAACAATCTTCTTC
Organism: uncultured Lachnospiraceae bacterium; assembly: GCA_905235345.1. Taxonomy (GTDB): domain Bacteria; phylum Bacillota; class Clostridia; order Lachnospirales; family Lachnospiraceae; genus CAG-590. Next base: position 3,773 of record CAJOLO010000109.1, on the reverse strand, counting down.
CGGATGATATAAGAATTCAGAAGTCTGAAGAGGTGGAGAGTTCTTTTCATCCGAGATATTGCGACACAAGAAAGACTTATGAATACAAGATATATAATGCACAGTTTCCTGATCCCACGGTGAGGCTTTATTCACATTTTGTATATTATCATCTTGATGAGGAGAAAATGCAGCAGGGAGCTGACTATCTTGTGGGAGAGCATGATTTCAAGAGCTTCTGCACGCCGAAGGATGATGTGGAAAATACCGTAAGGACAATATACTTCATCAAAGTGGTTCGCGAAGGAAATATGGTAAGAATCATTATTAACGGGAATGGTTTTCTATATAATATGGTGAGAATAATTGTGGGTTCTCTTATGAAGGTGGGCATGGGTATGATAGAGCCTTCGGAGATTAAGAATATACTTGAGGCGAAGGACAGGACGAAGGCGGGGCATAAGGCGGCAGCCTGCGGCTTAACACTGGTGGATATTCAATATATCTAAGGCGAAGATGCCCCCCCGCCTCTAAGCAGAGCGTAGTTTGCCAATGCAGTAGAATTGATCATAACTACGTGTAAGAAAGCTTTAAAGGTAATGCCTGAAAGAGCGGGAGTTATTCTAAGTGACAATATAAATCAAGTATCGGCGATTGAAGGATATATGAGTGATGGGGATAAATATGGGCATATGGGTAGTGAGTGTAAAAAGATTCATGAGAAAAATGAGAAGGCTTAAATGGCAGACAGAGGGGGCAGGCAGATAGATGTATGTAGCAAAAGGAAAAAGCGTATCAGAGGGGGTTGCACTTGGCAGGATAAAGTTATATAAAGCACCTGTCTATGAGATAAATGATAATGAAATTGAGGATGCAGCTTCGGAAACAGACAGGTTCATGACTGCTCTTGACAAGGCAATTCATGTGCAGATGGCATTGTATGATGTGACATTGGCGGCAGCGGGAGATGAGAGTGCAGAGATATTCAAGGTACATGCCATGATGCTGGAGGATTATGTTCTGCGAGATGCAGTGATAGAGATAATCACAGAACAGAAGAAATCAGCAGAGTATGCGGTTAATGAAGCATTTAATGCTCAGGCAGAAGTGTTTAGCCTTATGGACGATCCGTATATGCAGGCCAGAAGTGAAGACATACATGATATTAAGAGGGCAGTGCTTGATGTATTGTTCGGTATTGATCAGTCATCGTTTAAAGAAACCGAACCGACGATACTTGTAGCAGATGAGCTTACGCCGTCAGAGACGGTAAAATTGGATAAAACATTGCTTCTGGGTATTATAACCGGAGGCGGGAGCCCTGACAGCCACACTGCAATTCTTGCGAGAAGCATGAATATTCCGGCAATTATACAATGTAAGGAGATTGATGAAAGCTGGGATGGCAGGATTGCAATTATCGACGGATATAATTCCTGTGTATATGTGGAGCCGACGGACGATATGATAGAGAGCTATTCAAAGAAAATGCAGGAGGACGTGGAGAAGTATAATCTTCTTAAAGAACTTAAAGGCAGGGATAGTGCCACTGCTGACGGAAGAACCATAAGGATATGTGCCAACATAGGAGGGGTGTCGGACATTGAATCGGTAAAGGACAACGATGCAGATGGTATAGGGCTGTTTCGAACGGAGTTTATATATCTTGAGAGCGAGGCTTATCCTACAGAGGAGGAACAGTTCAAGGCATATAAGTATGTAGTTGAGTCGCTGGCACCCAAACAGGTGATAATAAGAACCTGTGATATAGGTGCCGATAAGATTGCTAAATATATGAATCTTGAGCCGGAAGAGAATCCTGCACTGGGATATCGCGGTATAAGAATCTGTCTTACAAGAAGAGATTTTTTCAAGACCCAGTTAAGAGCTATTCTCAGGGCTTCGGCTTATGGAAATCTGGGAATCATGTTTCCTATGATAATAAGCCTTAAGGAATTAGAGGAAGCAAGGCAGATTTTGGATGAATGTAAAGAGGAGTTTATCAGGGAGGGTGTTAAGATTGGAGAATATCAGGTCGGAATCATGATCGAGACCCCTGCTGCGGTGCTCTGTGCAGAAGAATTGGCAAAGCACTGTGATTTCTTCTCTATTGGAACCAATGACCTTACACAATATACACTTGCCCTGGATCGTCAGAATGCAAATCTTGAACCATTTCTTGACACACATCATCCGGCAGTACTTAAGGCAATCGGTATGACAATAGAAGCGGGACACCGTCATAATACTTGGGTTGGAATATGTGGAGAGTTAGGTTCGGACCTCTCCCTTACGGAAACATTTCTGCGTATGGGAGTTGACGAGTTATCTGTTAATCCTAAGTCGGTATTGCCTGTAAGAAAGGTTATCAGGGGGCTTGATCTTGGTTAGTACGGATTATTCAGGTAGCGAGGAGTAATTATGTCAGGAAGATTAGTGTACTTATTGATTATTATATATAGTATATATAACGTTTTATATTTTGATTTATTTAAAGATAAAACACAAAGAAGAAAGGGACAAAGATGAAAATGAGTAATCTTGGCGGTGATACAAAAAATATTCGTTGACATGAGGGTTCATTTATAATATAATACTTACTTGTGACGATAGGAAAAGACTGCCCTGATACCAATAGCCCCGGTGTTATGGTAGTTTTGAATCATCTGATGTTCTGTCGCTTTCCAACATCATATATATGGATATCGGAGACGATAATATGGTGAGACGGGATGAGGATGGTAATAGATATTGTCAGGAATACAGTATTTAGGCACATATTTGATTGGACTTTGCTGTTTCGGACATTTCGGCAGAGGATATCAATCATTAAAGAAGTTCAGTATTAGAATATGCATTGATTAAGACAGTATGTCAGCACGTGTCTTAGCTGTAGGAACACACAATATGTGTGAATGACAGAGATATTTGAATATTTTAAGGAGGAACACCATGAAGAGTTATATGGCAAGCCCATCGACAATCGAGAGAGAGTGGTATGTAGTTGATGCTACAGGACATACATTAGGACGTTTGGCATCTGAGATTGCAAGCGTATTAAGAGGTAAGAATAAGCCTACATTTACACCACATATTGATACAGGTGATTATGTAGTAGTTATTAATGCTGATAAGATTAAGGTTACAGGTAAGAAGCTTAATCAGAAGGTTTATCATGATTATTCAGGTTATGTAGGCGGAATGAAAGAGACAACACTTAAGGAAATGTTGGAAAAGAAGCCTGAGGAAGTTCTCCGCAGAGCTGTTAAGGGTATGCTGCCGAAGGGACCTTTGGGACGTCAGATGATAACCAAGTTGCATGTGTACGCAGGACCTGAGCACAAGCAGCAGGCACAGCAGCCTAAAGAGTTAGAGATTAAGTATTAATGAAGGAGGACAAAGTAGTGGCTAAATCAGCAAGATATTATGGAACAGGTAGAAGAAAAAGCAGTGTTGCAAGAGTATACTTAACACCTGGTACAGGTAAGGTTACTATTAATAAGAAAGACATGGATGATTACTTTGGTCTTGATACTTTGAAGCTCATCGTTAATCAGCCATTTGTTGTAACTAATACAGTTGGAAAGTTCGATGTACTTGTTAATGTTCGCGGTGGTGGATATACAGGTCAGGCAGGAGCAATCCGTCATGGTATTTCAAGAGCATTGTTAGAGGCAGACGCTGAGAATCGTCCTTCACTTAAGAAGGCAGGATACCTTACTCGTGACTCTCGTATGAAGGAGAGAAAGAAGTATGGTTTGAAGGCAGCTCGTCGTGCACCACAGTTCTCAAAG
>CAJOLO010000108.1 GCA_905235345.1 uncultured Lachnospiraceae bacterium | reverse complement strand
CACGCAGCGGTACATAATGCACCAAAATACGGTGCATAAGTACCGGCGGCTCCAAAGCACCTGTTTATGGAATCTGTACAATATGTACAATCCAATATATAATATTAATAAGTTTCGCAATTGCCTGCTAGATATAACATATCAGAAGGTGAAGGAAAATAAAAACCACATTGCTGAAATTAAGCAATGTGGTTTTTGTGCGCTAATACCATGTTCGAAAAACCTAAAATAATTAGGCCTCAACAACTGTTACATTGACAGCCTGAGCACCCTTGGCACCCTGCTCTATATCAAATGTTACAACCTGTCCATCCTTAAGCTCTTTGTAACCATCAGCTACAATTCCGGAATAGTGTACAAATACATCTTCACCTGACTCGCTGTTTGTGATGAAACCAAAACCTTTCTTAGCGTTGAACCATTTAACTGTACCTTTGTTCATGAAAAAGTACCTCCTAATAAAAATTACGTATCGATAGAGGTAGTATGAATACCTTACGCAAATATGATTACGCCGGTATCGTAAAACACTTTATAAATACATGTTTAGTTTAGCATTAATAAAATTGGAAGTCAATGGAAATTTGAAAATTCATATGATATGAATAAGCAACTGTGTATAGGCGATTCATTAACTTAACGACATTGTTATTAACCTCACAAATGCATATGAAATGTATACATTTGTGGAGACAGATGAATAATAATAAAATGGTTGATGTTAATAATATAAAATGTTAGAATAAAAAAAATTGAGAAATAAAAGCAAATAAGTTATAATAGAAAAATATGTGTTTATTTAATTAGTTTTTTTAAGGAGAAGTGCGAATGAGAAAGCGTCTGTTTTGGCTGTTTATATTTTGTGTGATAAGTACGGGGTTAGCCGGATGTGAGAAAGATTATTATGGAATGGGAAAGCCGTTTTCCGTTAGTACCGATATGCTTCCGGGATACACTAATGCAGAGATAGCGGCTCTTTCAGCTGATAATTATGAAAGATTTATGCATGCCAGTTATCTGGTTGTAATGGATAAATTTGGTGAAGTTCATAAGATTAAGATAAGTGCCGACATCAAGAGGCATGAATGGGATTTTTCCAATCTTGACAGTAGTGGAATGTTCAAGAATTATGTGGAAGAAGACGGCTCTACGAAGAAGGTCGGAATTGATGTGTCCGAGCATCAGGGAGTTATTGACTGGGAGCGGGTAGCACCTAATATAGATTTTGCATTCATAAGACTTGGCTATAGAGGATATGGCGGCGGAGGACTGGTGCTTGATGGTTATTATGCCTCCAACATGGAAGGAGCAACAGCCGCAGGGATTCCGATAGGAGTATACTTCTATTCTCAGGCAGTGTCATATGAGGAGGGAGTGGAGGAAGCCAACTTTGTGCTTTCACATCTTGGTGAATACAGTCTTGATTATCCGATTGTGTTAGATAGAGAAGATCCAATGGTTGATGATGCAAGAACCAATGATCTTTCGGTTGAACAGCATACCGAGGCTGCAATGGGATTTCTGGATACGATAGCAGCATCAGGACACAAAGCTATGATGTACACCAACAGATTATATTATTCTCTTTATGTGAATACGGAACAGGTATATCAGTACCCTATATGGTATGCACAATATGCGGATGAACCGGACTGGCCGTATGAGTTTGCAATCTGGCAGTACACGGAGAGCGGAGAGGTTCCGGGAATTAGCGGATCAGTGGATCTTAATCTGCAGATGATGGATATTAATTGAAGATTTGTAAACTCTGTACTAGTCAATGAATGGAGAATCTCCTCTGCTGGTTACAACCTTATATCCGATTGCTTCCATGCGTTTATCCATGCAATTAATACATTCGGCAGCCTCGTCACCGGTACAGATTTTATTATCATAAAGCATATATTGTTTTCGTACACCGACAGGTGAGAGATTGGGCATGACAACATTGGCTCCTGCCTTGATTCCAAGCTCTCTTCCAAGAGGATGAATGGTTCCGAGAGATGTTGTTGCCGGTAGGAGAAGTTCCGGGTTAATAAGTCTTAATATGCTTATCAGTAGAAGTGTATCCTCCAAAGTGCCGTTATTCTTATTGGCAAAAGGAGTGTCGGCATGGGTTATGTAGGGACCTATACCGACCATATGAGGTCTGAATTCCTGAATAAAATACAGGTCTGACGCAAGGTCTTCGTGAGTCTGGTATGGGGAACCGACCATGAAACCACAGCCTGTCTGATATCCGATATCTTTAAGATTCTTAAGACATTCCATGCGATTATTAAATGACATATTATCCGGATGGAGTTTCTTGTAGTGCTGCTCATCCGAGGTCTCTTCCCGCAGAAGGTAGCGGTCTGCACCTGCGCTAAAGAGTTTTTCATAGCTTTCCCTGCTTCGCTCACCGAGTGACAGGGTGATGGCACAATCGGGAAATCTGTCACGTATCCTTGCAACTATATCAACCATCTTCTCATCATTGAAATACGGGTCTTCACCACCTTGAAGTACAAAGGTGCGGAAGCCGAGATCATAACCTTTTTCACAGCACAATAGAATGTCGTCTACGGTAAGTCTGTATCTTACAGCATTGCTGTTACCCGCCCTTATACCACAATAATAGCAATCATTTTTACAGTAATTAGTGAACTCAATAAGACCTCTTATATAGATGTCGGTTCCGAATACTTTTTCCCGCAAGGTGTTGGCATCGTCTGCAAGCTTATCTCTAAGCGCTTCGCTGTTAGCATCTAAAAGGCTGACGAATTCGCTGTGGGTTAATGGATTTTGTGATACTAATTTCTCGATGATATCGTTCATGTTATGTCCTCGTTGATGTAAAGTGGTTGTAGATTTCTGTTTATAGAACGGGTGTCCTCAGGAAAAATGAGGACACCCGCTTTTGGCATCGTCTGCTGTTATCTTCTATATCTCTACATCCCAATAACCCTCTAAGGTTGCAAAGTAGTCTTCGGGAGTCTCGGCACGTCGTATCATAACTGTCTCACCGTTTTCCTTTAACAATATCTCAGAGGATTTTAATTTACCGTTATAATTGTAGCCCATTGCAAAACCATGAGCGCCTGCGTCATGAATAACAAGAATATCTCCCATGTCAATCTTAGGAAGCTTTCTGTCGATGGCGAATTTATCATTGTTCTCACACAGTGATCCTGTAATATCATACACGTGATCAGCGGGTTCATTCTCCTTGCCCATAACGGTGATATGGTGGTAGGCACCATACATTGCCGGACGCATAAGGTTTACGGCACAGGCATCAACTCCAATGTATTCCTTGTGTGTGTGTTTCTCATGAATTGCCTTTGTAACAAGGTGGCCATAAGGTGCCAGCATGAATCGTCCAAGCTCTGTGTAGATTGCCACATCTCCCATACCTGCAGGAACAAGAACTTCCTCGTAAGCTTTTCTTACGCCTTCGCCGATGGCGAGAATATCATTTGGTTCCTTATCGGGAGTGTATGGAATACCTACACCGCCTGACAGGTTAATAAATGATACGGAAACGCCGGTTTCCTCCTTGAGTTCGACAGCAGTTTGAAACAGTATCTTTGCAAGGGTCGGATAGTAATCATTGGTTACGGTATTGCTGGCAAGAAATGCATGCATACCGAATTCCTCTGCACCAAGCTCTTTGAGTTTCCTGAAAGCTTCCGTCATCTGTGGTCTTGTCATTCCGTACTTCGCATCTCCGGGATTATCCATGATGGTATTGGAGATGGAGAAGGTTCCACCCGGATTATAACGACAGGAAATTCTTTTTGGAATACTGCCAAGAGCATCCTTTAAAAAATCTATATGAGTGATATCATCAAGGTTGATGGTGGCACCAAGCTTTGCTGCAAGCTTGAATTCCTCTGCCGGGGTATCATTTGAAGAGAACATGATATCCTTACCTGCGAATCCGCATTTATCTGACATCAAAAGTTCTGTATATGAGGAACAGTCGGTACCACAGCCTTCTTCCTTTAATATCTTGAGTATTGTGGGGTTGGGAGTTGCCTTGACTGCAAAGAATTCCTTATATCCCTTATTCCATGAAAATGCCTGCTGCAGTTTTCTCGCATTTTCTCTGATACCCTTCTCGTCATAGAGATGAAACGGGGTTGGGTACTGTTCGCATATTGTATCAATCTGTGATTTGGTAACAAATGGTGTTTTCATATTACTTGTATTCCTTTCTCGTGTATTACAATCCCGTCCGACAAGAATTGATGCGGGATTTACGTCAGTAATAGTTGACATATTATTATAGTAGTGTATTTTTATGTTTTGTCAAGAAAAAAGAATAATTATACAGTATTAAAAGTTACTGTTCATATCCAATGTCATCCGAGTATATCCTTGTCCACGACTTTAGGAACCTTTGGGTAGGCATGGAAGTTGCCCTGTTTGTCACAGATGGCAAGAAAGGTGTCGGCAAGTTTAACATTTTGTCCGTCAAGCTGCTGCATGAGCCAGTTATTATCCTTTCCGATGTGTTTGAGATTTTCCTTGAGGATATGTCCGTCAACGATAACATTGGCAAACACTTCCTCCTGAACAGAAGTTATTCCCAGATCATTAGGCGTGGCAGGACGATTGCCTGTTACGGGGAGAATGCTTATCTTACCGTTGGGCTCTAAGATAATGCTGTCTATCTGGGACAGATCAAAGTAGCCTGAGATTCTGCACTCGATCAGCAGTTCATCCACATCCATTTTGGCTTTGCGCAGATTTTCATTGTATATCTTTCCATGCTTGAATAGTGTTATTGCTTTACCGTTTATAAGCCTTCTTAAGAAAATGGAGTTTTCAGCAAGCTTGGACAGCATGATGGCGAATGCGGCGTATATGATCATGGCGACGAAGGGCTTCATATAGTTGCCTTCAAGGTCGGTTGCCATCTCTGCGGCAATTGAACCGATGGTGATTCCGTTTACATAGTCAAACATGGAAAATTGTGCTACCTGGCGATAGCCCATAATCTTGGTGAGAAGAAAAAGAGCCATGGCTGAGAACAGGGCTTGATATAATATTGTTATATATTCCATAAGAACCTCCTGGTTTTTATTGATTATCCGGTTTTGAATCTGTTTCCGATAATTTGTATGATTTTGGATTTTTGTATTAACAAATATAGTATGGAATTTTTGCTTAAAAATATGCAATTATTTCAAATGATATCTGATATTGCGTTGCAGATATTGGCTTTTGCCGGCGAAGCTTAAGTGCATTCCGCAGCAGAACACTTTAAGCGTTCTTGAATATCGTGGTAAACATTACCGGTATTATTCGGGATAATGCTATGCTATGATTTTCTTGTAACATATTTAATATGATGCCAAGGTCAAAAGGTAAAAATGTGCTTGTGCTTGCACAAATGCACATTTTTATCTGAGGACCGCTAAAACATGAGCAAGTAGCAATTT
>CAJOLO010000107.1 GCA_905235345.1 uncultured Lachnospiraceae bacterium | reverse complement strand
TGAGTTCATTATAACCGTGTCGGAGGAGGTTGGAATGGAAGGTGCTGACGGCATTGACCTTTCCATGCTAAAGGGACATAAGATGCTTAATCTCGATTCTGAGGATGAAGGAATCTTTCTTTCAAGCTGTGCGGGAGGAGTATCTGCGCTTGTGACGATTCCTGTAAAAAGAGTGAGTATATCCACATTAGTGAATGATGATAAGTCAGATAATGTACCCGGAGATATCAATAAAGGTATGAAAGCATCAGATGATAAAGGATATGATAATAATAAGGTCATATGGTACAGGGTTTCGGTGGACGGTCTTCTTGGAGGACATTCAGGTTGCGAGATAGATAAGGGCAGAGCCAATGCGAATAAAGTGATCGGAAGAGTTCTTAATGAATTATCAATTGAGATAAACTATGGGCTGACGGAACTTTCGGGTGGTAAGAAGGATAACGCAATTCCGATTCAGTCGCAGGCTTTGTTATGTATTGCAGGTGATAGTGCAGAGATTGAGGAGCTGGAGAAACGGGCCCGGATTGTAATTGACAATATTAATACAGAATTGAAGAATGAATATAGCAGATCTGATCCGGATATTCAGATTACTTTAGACAGAGTTGATAACCATGATGAAGATAAAACCGTAGCTTATGAAGATCTTGAGGTGTTATCTGATGAGAGCAGAAAACGGATCATAACATATCTGATGTGTGTTCCTGACGGGATTCAGAATATGAGTATGTCAGTTCAGGGACTTGTGGAGACATCCTTGAATCTCGGTATCATGGAGCTTAAGAGGGATCATTTATTCATACAACACTCAGTGAGAAGCAGTGTTGCCACAAGGAAGGAATATGTTATAAAGAATCTTGAAGCATTGACTGCCATGCTTAAAGGGAAGGTTGAACTAAAGGGTGATTATCCCGCATGGGAGTACAGGGAAGACTCGGAGGTAAGGGAGAAGGTTGTTGTATTATATGAGAAGATGTACGGTCAAAAGCCTGTGGTGGAAGGGATACATGCAGGACTTGAGTGCGGACTTCTTGCGGCTAAGATAGCGGAGCTTGACTGTGTGGCGATGGGACCGGATATTCTTGACATACATACCTATAATGAGAGACTTTCCATATCATCCACAAAGAGGGTGTATGAGTTTTTGACAGAGTTTTTGAAATAAGGCTGCCACAATCCCACTGGCTTCAGATGGTTGGTTAAGGTAGCCAAAAGTAGTGGTTTGTGTTATACTTTTGTTATGGGAACATGGAAATCCAAACAGACATAAATATTTATTGGGGTGGATAAAAAGTGGGGGAGAAATATGCTTCGTTTTTACTATGTTATACTTAAAAATATAAAGCGTGCATGGATGATACCGAGGATGGAATATATTGCGGAGCATCCGGAGAAATATTCTGAGGAGTTTCGATACAAATATGATAAGAAGGTAATACGTCTGGTGATGCGTACCGGAAGAATTAAAACCACTGCATACGGTATGGAGAATCTTCCTTCTGAGGGAGGCTATGTTATGTTTGCCAATCATCAGGGAAAGTATGATGCACTTGGAATTATGTATTCTCATGAGAAGCCATGTACTGTTGTTATGGATGAGAAACGTTCTAATGGTATATTGGTGAAACAATTTGTGGATCTGGTGGATGGCAAACGTATTAGACTTGATGATCTGGGGCAGGCGGCGGGAATAATCCGTGAGATGACAGCCGAGGTGAAACAGGGAAGAAGATTTATTATATTTCCGGCAGGAGGATATAAGCATAGAAACGGAAATTATATTGATGCGTTTAAACCCGGGTGCTTCAAGAGTGCCATGAGAGCGAAGGCTCCGATTGTACCGGTTGCTCTTGTGGATTCGTGGAAGGTGTTTGATTTGTGGTCACTCAGGCGTGTGAATACACAGGTGTATTATCTGAAACCTATATTATATGAAGAATATAAGAATATGAAGTCCAAAGAGATTTCGGATTTGGTATTTCAGAGGATTTGCAAGGCTGTATGGCTGGGAGAACATGATCTTCCGAGCGAAGCGGTTGAGTGTTAAACTTTGATCATATCTGAATAGTTGATGATGTGAAGGCTTGCCTGAGTTTTATCAGGTAAGCCTTTTGTTTAATTCAAGACTCGCTTGCGAGTCTTGGCGCGGGATTTGCGTCAGCTATGCTGAAATATAACACTTGACAAACAGTAAAGTTAAATGATATACTGCGATTATTAGCACTCTTTATAAGTGAGTGCTAACAGCCGCAATTTGTTTATATATTGAGAAAGAAGATGAGGTGGTCATATGGCAAACTTACCTGTTTACAATGTTATGGCAGTACCGGATGCCAACATATATTTGAAAAGTGATTATTACGAGGAGATGACGGGGAAACAGCCTGCAATCGATGAGCGGGTTATACTTATGATTGAGAAGGAGGAGTATTCCAAGGAGGAATTGACCGAGGAAAGCTTCTACCCGATCGGAATTTCCGGAATCATCACCGAGACTAATGATAATGGATATTTTCTTGTTCATACGAGAAACCGTGTTAATCTGGATGAGATAACAATATTTAAGGATCATACAATTGATATATCCATAAGCAAGCGGCCGGATATCGAGGACTTGGAGATAAATGAAGAGATTACTGAAAGAATTAATGCAATTAAGGCTATGGTAATCGATTTTTCACAGAAATATCAGTGGGGAGCTATTATAAGGAGTTATGTGTCAAGATGGAGTTCACTTGGAGAGATAGGAGCGGCATTTTCGCCGTGGCTAATGAATTCCAATAGTGAGAGATATGCAATTCTTGCCGAAGACAGTCAGAAGAAGCGGTTCGATATGCTGGAAAAACTTCTGCTGGAAAATCTTGAGATGGGCAGGGTGAATCAGGAGGCACAGGGTGCACAGGAGGAGGATTATCGAAAGATATATCGCGAGTCCGCTATTAAGAAACAGATGGAGTATCTGCAGAACGAACTTGATGAAATGCATCCTGAAAATGTTTCTGATATAAGACGTCTTGAAGTACGCGTGGCAGAATCCGGAATGAATGATACAGCAAGGAAAGAATGTGACAAGATAATCACAAGGTTGAAGCAACAGGGACAGGGAAGCTCGGAATATGGAATGCTTTATGATTATGTGGATTATATGGCAGAGCTTCCGTGGAAGAAGGAGAAGGCAAAGAAGATCAGGCTTGACAGGGCTGAGAAGGTGCTTTCCAAGGATCATTACGGACTTTCCAAAGTTAAGAACAGAATACTTCAACAGATTGCTGTGATGAATCTTAAGAAGCAGCAATCCGGCTCGATACTGCTTTTTGTGGGTGCACCGGGTACAGGTAAGACCAGTATCGGACAGAGCATTGCCAAGGCGCTTAATCGAGAGTATGTAAGGGTAAGTCTTGGTGGTGTACGTGACGAGGCAGACATAAGAGGACATAGAAGAACCTATATAGGAGCAATGCCGGGACGTATTATGGATGGAATAAGTAAATGCGGAGTGTCCAATCCTGTTATGGTGCTTGACGAGGTGGATAAGCTTTCGTCTTCTTATAATGGGGATCCGGCCAGTGCACTGCTTGAGGTGTTGGATCCTGAGCAGAATAGTACATTTACCGACCATTATATGAATGTGCCGTATGACCTTTCTGATGTGCTTTTCATCTGTACTGCGAATTCGACAGATACTATACCGGAACCGCTTCTTAACCGTATGGAGGTCATTCAGTTCCAGGGATATACACCGATGGAAAAATTGGAGATAGCGAAGAAACATCTTCTTCCTAAGGCAATGGAGGATGTGGGAATCAACAGGAAGCAGCTTCAGATATCAGATGAGGTGTTGAATATAATTATTTCTGATTACACGAGAGAGGCGGGAGTCAGAGGACTCAGAAAGCGTATGGATATGCTTTGTCGTGGCGTAGCTGTGGAGATTGTAAAGAATAATCGGAAGAGAGTACGAGTGACAGAGGATAATGTGCGTGAACTTCTTGATATGCGACCTATGAAGCATGAGGAAGTTCACAAGCAGAAGAATCCGGGAATAGTGACAGGACTTGCATGGACCGCAGTGGGTGGTGAGATTTTATATATTGAGACATTGTTTACAAAAGGCAAAGGAAAGATTACGGTCACCGGACAATTAGGTGATGTGATGAAAGAGTCTGCACAGATTGCGGTAAGTCTTGTTAAAAGCATGTTCCCTAAGCAGGTAAAGCTTTTTGAAGAGAATGACCTTCATATTCATGTCCCGGATGGTGCGACACCGAAGGACGGACCTTCAGCCGGTATCACGCTGACTACGGCACTTTCTTCACTGGTGTGCGGTGTTCCTGTTCCCGCAACAGTTGCCATGACGGGAGAAGTTTCATTGGAGGGAAATGTAAAGCCAATAGGAGGACTTCCGGAGAAATTGCTGGCAGCACAGCGTGCCGGAGTGAAGACGGTATTTATTCCCAAGGACAATGAGGATGATTTAAGAGATGTGGCAGATGAAGTAAAAGAGCAGTTAAAGATTGTTCCCGTGGAGACGGTGGAGGATGTACTGAAAACTCTAAAGATAGAGCCGAAAAAGAAGTAAGGAAGACATAGTTAGTAAGTAATCGTTTAGCCCAATGTCATTTACAAAAGCCTTCCCCCTAAAGGGGGAAGGTGGCAGCAAATCAAAGATTTGCTGACAGATGAGGGGATGCAAACTCTTACGTAAATAACATTGATTCCGACATCCTGAATAATTACATTTAAAACACATGAGAATTGACAGTATTGTCACATAGGCCCATTTATGATAAGATGTATCTGTTCAGCAGAACTGAACAGTTTGATATAATGAAAAGCAGATAATAGCAATCAGACTAATATTAGTAATACTTACTGTAGCAGAGCTGAATAGATACGCATAAAGGTTGGATATATAATGAAAAGCCCAAAAATAATAGCAGTCAGAATAGTATTGGTAATACTTACTGCATTAGTAATGATTTTTATTTACCGGATGTCGGCAATGGATGCTGAGAATTCTTCACAACTAAGTACATCTGTGGGATATACGGTGGGACAGGTTGTGGTGGAGGGATTTGACGAATTACCCTCGGAAGTACAGGGAGAATATGTTGAGAGTATTGAGCATCCTCTTAGAAAATTGGCTCATTTTACTGAATTTACGGCACTGGGGTTTTTGTTGATCTTTGACATACTGGTATTTTGCAGATTAAATGGTGCTAAAAGATTTCTTATATCGTTAATAATAGGACTGCTTTATGCTGCATCTGATGAGATACACCAGATTGTTGTAAGTGGAAGAAGCTGTGAATTTAAGGATGTTATGATCGACACAGGCGGAGTGCTTACAGGGTGTGTTATCGCAAGTATCATAATATCTGTTATACATCATATTAAATATAGATATGATCATGCACCGGACAATGAGTAAATGTGAAGACGGATTGAATTATAAATTGCTTTTAGCAGTAGAAAGTTGCGAAAGTATGATTGAAACAAACATAATTACACATCCGATTATTTCTCTGCAGGTTAGATATTCGTGAAGAAGAACTGCTGAAGACAGAACTGCGAATGCAGATTCCATGCACATGAGAATTGATGCAATGGTAGCCTCGGTATATTTTTGACCTATTATCTGAAAAGTATATGCAATTCCGCAGCTCATGATTCCTGAATAGAGAAGTGGTTTTTCCGCTGCAGCGATATGACTGATATCAGGGGTTTCGAAGATGAACATCAGGATAATCGATATCGTGCCACCTACGAAGAATTGCAGACAGGAAAGCAGAATTCCGTCAACTTCTTTTGAAAACTTCTCAACGCACAGAATATGAATTGCATAGACAAATGCACATATCAGGGCGAGAAAATCACCCTTATTGATACTGCCAATCTGATCCGGTGTGATGCATAGGAAATATAGTCCGATAAAGCCGAATACAACACATATCCATGTGACCGGTGGGACTTTTTTATTGATAAACAGACCTAGTATCGGTACGAAGAACATATAAAGCGAGGTTACTAATGCAATCTTTCCGGCAGTGGAATAATAGAATGCAAACTGCTGAAAGTTACTGGCAATACAGAATATACAACCAAGAATGATACCGGATTTCAAAGCTTTTTTTGTGAAGATACTATGTTCCGGTTTGTCTGATATATTGTCCGGGTGTGAATTGACAGAATTAATTTTAGTTGATGACTTTTTCTTTTTTACAAGTTCTTTGATGATAATTACAGGAAGAAGAAATATACCGCCCATTAAAGTTCTTATACCATTGTAGGTGAATGCTTCAATCTTCTCCATGCCAATACTCTGTGCGACAAAAGATGTACCCCAGATAAATGCAGTTAATAGAAGACTGATAACACCCTTCCATTGCGTCTTTTCGTGTGTATTCATAAGTTGTTTCCTCTGTGTTCTCAGTTTTTTGTATGGGAGATTATATCACGCAGTTGACAGTTTATCAATAATCTATTAAACTTTATGCTTGTTGTAGCGCGTGAGGTTATGAGTACTTTTGCAACACATGATTTCAATAACTTTTTGCGTTTTTCATTTATTAGGTAATTGCCAAACTTATTAATATCGGATATTGAATTGAAAAAATAAACAAAAGTTTCGCAATAGCCTATTATTCATTTATAATAAAAAGGAGAGTTAGAGGAAAATGATTAAAAAATGTATTTCAAGAGCTTTACTGACAGTATGCATGGTTTCGATGTTTGCATTAACAGGTTGTGGAAATAGTGATGTGGGTGGTTCCCTGGATTCGGATGGCGCGAAAGAGTCTTTTGATAATATATCGGAAGACGAAGATGTTTCATCTGAAAGTGACACATCTGAAGATGATGTATCCGATAACGATACATCCGACAGCAACACATCCGATGCTGAGTCTGATGAATCACAGTCAGATAGTTCTGCAACCGGTTATTCATATAACGGGCAGAGTTTTGTTATCACGTTATATCCCGATACTGCCCCTATTACCTGTGAGAACTTTGAGAAACTTGTTGAACAGGGATTTTATGATGGATTGACTTTTCACAGAGTTGTAGATGATTTTATGGCACAGGGTGGTGATCCACTTGGAAACGGTACGGGTGGAAGTGAAGAAACCATTAAAGGAGAGTTTTCGTCAAATGGTGTTGACAACGGAATATCTCATCAAAGAGGTGTAATCTCCATGGCCAGAAGTCAGGATCCTGACAGTGCATCAAGCCAGTTCTTTATCTGTTATACTGACTGCTCATTCTTAGATGGCGAATATGCTGCATTTGGCGAGGTTACAGAGGGAATGGAAGTTGTTGACGGATTTCTGGATGTTCCACGCTCCATGGGCGGAGACGGTGCCGTGTCTGCTCCTGATGATGATATAATTATGGATAAGGTGGAGATGATCGAGGCGGACGAGAATGGGAATCCCCGAGTTAAGGTTACCATGAAATAATATTATAAAGGTAAGCCTTCATATGCATCCCGCAGTAAATGCGGGATGTTGCCTAAACAGATACGAATATTGAACTATTTGCTCCCGGACTGAATATAATACTATAAAAGTCTGGGGGTTTTTCTTTATGAAGACCGGGAAGCTTATGAAACGTATGCTTGCATGTATTCTTGCGTTTATGATGTCGGTTACTGTATTTACCGGCTGTGACGGGAAGAAGAGCGGGCTTACACATGTAACTCTTAATGAAGTGGCACATTCTATATTTTATGCGCCACAGTATGTTGCGATTGAAAATGGATATTTTGAAGAGGAAGGAATAGACCTTGAACTTGTGACAGGGTTTGGTGCAGACAAGACTATGTCTGCACTTGTTTCGGGAGAGGCTGATGTTGGATTTATGGGAGCTGAAGCTTCTGTATATCTCTATAGCGAAGGCGCTTCTGATTATGCGGTAAACTTCGCACAGCTTACACAGCGTGCTGGAAATTTTCTGGTGGCAAGGAAACCTATAGATGATTTCACATGGGATATGATAAAGGATAAGGATGTACTGGGCGGACGTAAGGGCGGTATGCCTGAAATGGTATTTGAATATATTCTAAAGAAGAATAATATGGATCCGGCAATTGATGTAAAGATCAATCAGAGTATTGATTTTGGAAGTACGGCTGCTGCATTTTCCGGCGGACAGGGAGATTATACGATAGAGTTCGAGCCGGCAGCAACAGCATTGGAATCCGCAGGGGAAGGTTATGTTGTGGCATCACTTGGCGTTGAGTCAGGTTATGTTCCTTATACCTCTTATTGTGCAACTAAGGACTATCTGGCAGAAAATGCGGATGCGATAGGAAAGTTTACTAAGGCGCTTCAAAAGGGGATGGAGTATGTTAATACACATACACCTAAAGAGATTGCTGAGGTTATCGCACCACAGTTTGAGGAGACGGATGTTGAGACTATTGAGACGATTGTAACACGTTATTATGAGCAGGATACATGGAAGGATAATCTTGTGTTTGAAGAGAGCAGCTTTGATCTTCTGCAGAACATCCTTAGTGATGCAGGCGAACTGAGTAACCGTGTTCCTTATGACAAGCTTGTGGATACGAGGTATGCGGAGGAAGCACTTAAGGAAAGTAAGAAATAGTTCATATATAGAACGGTCAAGACCCACTGCACCACATTAAACACTAATGGAGTTAAAATAGTAATATATGCCGGAATTGTCACATATATGACAGTTTCGGCATATTCTATATTATACGAAAAGAATAAGGAGATAGCTTGTGGAAACCAATAGTGATACAAATCAGTATGATGACAGCAACAAAGAAGAAGTTTCGGCAGATCTTCAGGCAGAAAGCTGTCGTTCCTGCGACGACTTTAATATGAGACCCGGCATGAATCATGGTATGAGACCGGGTACGGGTAATTGTGGCAGAAACGGTAATGGCAGACCGTGCGGCAGACCGAATATGCGTCCCGGTAATATGAGACCGGGTATGGAAGGTCAGTGCGGAAGGCACGGTAATGGCAGACCGTGCGGAAGACCGGGTATGCGGCCGGATTTTAGACCCGGAAACCGACTGCCGGATGGATGGCGCCCGTCTGACGGAATGAGGTCTAACAGTATCTACGACGATTCCGATTTACATTCGGAATGGAACTGTAAAAGTCGTGTGCTAAATACTGCTGACGGAGTAAGTATGGTTGTCGGATGTGAAGGACAGACGATGACCGGATGTCATATGAATGATCCTATGGAGAGACTTGGTGATGCATTTCCGCCGGTCATGGCTTATGTGCCATGGCAGCAGTGGGGCGACCTCTATGAACCGGAATATGGACTTAAAGAGGGAACCATATTCAAAGATTTAAATTATATATTCTGTGGAACGAGGTGCTGATATGGAGAAAATGTGCAAAGAGGATTTAATGAAATTGATACAGAGCACCAACTTCACAGTGATTGAGCTGGGACTGTATCTTGACACGCATCCGAACTGCCCGTGTGGGTTGTCTGCTTACGAAGATTATAGCAAAAAGTTAAAGAGAGCAGTTGATATATATGAGAGAAAATTCGGACCGCTTACCATACATGGAGTAGATAGTGATACAGAATGGGCATGGGTCATGACACCATGGCCATGGCAGAAAGGATGTGATTGTTAATGTGGACTTATATTAAGATGCTGGAATTTCCGGTTAATATCAAAACGACAAGTGCAACGCTTGCAACTGCCATAATAAGTCAATTGGGCGGTCCTGATGGAGAGAAGGGCGCGTCGGTTAGATATCTTTCACAGCGTTATGCCATGCCGGATAAGAGGGTGGCAGGAGTGCTAACGGATATAGGTACAGAGGAACTAGGTCATGAGGAAATGGTGGCAACGATTATTACACAGCTCACAAAGAATTTGACCATGGATGAAATTGAAAAGTCGGGATTTTATCAGTACTATGTAGACCATACGACAGGTGTATATCCTGTAAGTGCTGCAGGAGTACCGTTTAGTGTTGCTACGATACAGTCAACGGGTGATCCGATAACTGATCTTCATGAAGATCTTGCAGCAGAGCAAAAGGCACGTCTTACCTACGACAATATTCTTCGTCTGTGTAAGGATGAGCCGGATGTATATGAGGCCATCAAATTCCTTAGAGCCAGAGAAATGGTACATTACCAGAGATTTGGTGAAAGCCTTCGTATGATGATTCCAATAATTTCTATGCTTTCAATTCTGCATTTGATAAAGGTGCAACCTGTCTGTAATATACGCTTTGCAAGGCTGTACACGGATTTACAGAGGAAGACCGCTAAAGCGGTCGCAAATCCGGTGCCAAGTCTCGTGAGCAAGACTTGAAAATGTTATGGCAGTGGTAGCTTGCTGCTATCTCTGCAAATGGTTAGACGGAGATAGAGACAACGCCTAACCGCGGATTCATAACTGTAAAAAGAGAAGAAACCCCGTAAGCGACAACTTACGGGGTTTCAATTTTGTGCATATCAATTTGACCACAAAATTTTGTTTAAGCACATTATAGTAGATGCTCCCGGTAGTCGCAATATTCAATTTTCGAATGCTTTTCGATAGAAAATGAATTATTACTATGATATAATCTATCAGTGTTTATGATGTCAGGATGTCGGAGGTGATATGATATGACCGATATGGTATTGCAAAAGGAAAGAATTAATGTTGATGAAATTAAAAGAATTATTATGCCACTGTTTATAATTGCTTTACTATGTATCCTTTCAGGGTGTGGAACCATTACAGGTGATACCAGTAGAAAAGCGGTTGCGGGAATTCCTGAGCCTTTACAGGAGGAGGCAACAGGGGGCACATCTTTTGAACTTGACGGATATACAGTAAAGCTTGATTATAAATACTCATATGATATAAGTGCTTTGGTTGTGGGAACACGCAAGTATAGTGAATCGGATATTGGCGGAAAGCTTGCCCCGAAGGATCTGGCACTTGCATGGGGAAGGGTTGCCGAATATAATGACAGGATTGATTTTCATTGGAGTCAGTCCAACAGATGGTATTACTGGAGGGTGGATTCTTACGATGAGATTGATGTTATTGGAGGAACAGACGGGATTATTAGTCAGTCAGCTAACAATCATCTGATTCCTGCTGATGACAATATTAAGGATAATATTAAGAAGATTAATGCCGGAGACCACATAAGGGTAACAGGATATCTTGTCAATGTAAATGCAAGCAAGCCTGACGGAACCAACTTCTGGTGGAACTCCAGTACCGACAGAGCCGATACCGGTGACGGTTCATGTGAGGTCATATATGTCACCGGTCTGGAGTGGCTTGACTGAGTATAACTCAGTAGGAGAGATTTAATAAGCAGTACCTGTGTGACAGTATGGTACTGTTTTTTTATCCGTCAGAGCGGAAAACAAAAATATCATACCGAACACAAAAAAAATACCCTTGTTATTCACCGACGATAGGTTTATCTTGGTAGTAACTTTGGAATTTTTGACAGAAGTTATAGTATAGGTGATTGCGAAGCTTATTAATATTGTATATTGGATTGTACATATTATACAGATTCCATAAACAGGTGCGCCGGTACTTATGCACCGTATTTTGGTGCATTATGTACCGCTGCGTGCGACAAGCAGCGAAAGCGTGCCTGTGATGGAACTGTATAATATGTACAATCTTGAAAATATAAACAAGAGTTTCGCAATTACCTAGAAGTTATAGTAATGTGTAAGGAGAAAGGAGTCTAAGCATGAAGAGATGGGCAAGAGCACTTTATCAACCGAATCTTCCGCTTTACGAGAGTGGACGAGTAACCGCAAGTGAGGAGCATATCAAGTTGTCGAAAGAAGCTGCGGCAGCAGGTATGGTACTGTTAAAGAATGAAAACAATACACTTCCATTAAAAAAAGGACAGAGGGTAGCATTGTTCGGAAAAGGAAGCTTTGATTATGTAAAAGGTGGCGGGGGCAGCGGTGATGTCGGCTGTCCGTATGTCAGAAATCTGTATGAAGGTCTGAAAGAACTTGGTTTAACAAAGATATTCGAACCTCTTTCAGAATATTACAGAAAGCAGGTTGAAGAATTATATAAAGAAAAACATGCTGTACCCGGAATGATAAAGGAGCCGGAGCTTCCGGAGGAGCTTTTAAAGGAAGCGGCAGCATATACGGATACGGCAGTTTATGTTATCAGTCGTTTCTCCGGTGAGGGATGGGATCGTTCGGATGTGGTATGTAATAATGAATTCAATCCTTGGGAGACTGAAGTTTCAATGCCTGAGGTTGCATCAAGGATATATCCGAAGGGTGATTTTTACCTTACAGCAGAGGAAGAGCAGGTGCTTTCCGAAGTTAAGAAGAATTTTGACAGTGTGATCGTTGTGTTGAATGTAGGAGGAATCTTTGATACAGGGTGGATCGCAAAGGAAGACGAGATTGATGCGGCTCTGTTTTCATGGCAGGGTGGTATGGAAGGAGGTCTGGCAACTGCGGAGATTCTGACAGGTACAGTTAATCCGTCAGGTAAACTGCCGGATACATTTGCCAGTGATCTTAGTGATTATCCTTCGACAGAGAATTTCCATGAGAGTTTTGACTATGTGGAATACACTGAGGATATTTTTGTGGGATATCGCTATTTTGAGACAATCCCGGGTGCGGCAAGCCGGGTGGTATATCCTTTTGGCTACGGACTTTCCTATACGCAGTTCTCCGTAGAAGAACAGGAGGCAATTGTAAACGGAGATGAGATTACGGTCACGGTTCGTGTAACAAACCTTGGAAACAGAAGCGGAAAAGAAGTGGTATTTTTATACTATAGTGCGCCACAGGGAAGCCTCGGTAAACCCTCACGTGAGTTATTGACTTATCAAAAGACCAGAGAACTTCTGCCCGGAGAAAGCCAGATATTGAAGCTTTCGGCACCGACAGCACGTATGGCTTCTTTTGATGACCGCGGTGCAGTGGCACAAAGTGCATTTGTTCTGGAAAAAGGTACTTATCGCTTCTATATAGGAGGAGACATACGTAACGGACAGCCTGTTGCTGAAGAGCTTATCCTTGAAGATAATGTGATCGTTGAGCAATGCAGCAGCCTGTTGGCTCCTACATCCCTTTCGAAGAGACTTCTGCCGGATGGTACTTACGAGACACTTGAAGTAAGTGAACCTTACGATATAAATGAATGTATATTTGAAAAGATCGAGGCGGGGTATGACGAAGCTATCATGCCCGCAACACGTGGAAGGGATCGGTACAAGATGTATGCTCCGATTCCGGAAGGAAAGTTTTCTTTTACGGAGGTTGCAGAGGGCAAGCATACTGTGGATGAGTTTGTGGCTCAGCTTTCGGACGAAGAGCTTATTCATCTGTGTGGCGGACAGCCTAACACAGGTGTTGCCAATACCTTTGGTATAGGTAATCTGCCTGAATATGATGTACCGAACTTTATGACGGCTGACGGACCGGCCGGAGTGAGAATTTCTGACGAAACCGGAATTCATACGACAGCATGGCCTTGTGCAACGCTTCTTGCGTCAACCTTCGATACGGAACTTGTGGAACGTGTAGGACGTGCCGGAGGAGAAGAACTTATAGAAAACAATTTGTATATATGGCTTACACCGGGAATGAATATTCATCGTAACCCTATGTGCGGACGTAACTTTGAATATTATTCGGAAGATCCGGTCGTTGCCGGACTGACAGCCGCTGCTTTAGTCAGGGGAATTCAGTCGAACGGAGTTTCGGCGTGTCCTAAGCATTTTGCGGCTAACAATAAGGAAACGAACCGAAAGCATTCCGATTCACGTGTGAGCGAGCGTGCGTTGCGTGAGATATATCTGAAAGGTTTCAAACTGATGATAGATACATCCCATCCGCTCACTATTATGAGCTCATATAATGTTATCAACGGACAGCGTGTGGCAGAATCCCATGATCTTCTTACCGGAATCCTTCGCGATGAATGGAAGTACGACGGTCTCGTGTTGAGCGACTGGTGGAACCGGGCAGAACAATATAAAGAAATCCTTGCAGGAAATAACGTCAAGATGGGTAACGGTTATCCGGAGCGTGTGCAGAAGGCCATGGATATGGGTGCTCTGACAAGGAAAGATATAGAGAAATCTGCAAAGCGTGTGTTGACATTCGCACTTCGCGTGTAATGTATTTTAGCTAATTGCGAAACTCTTTGTTA